>CAZURY010000312.1:0-3405 GCA_964623145.1 uncultured Desulfobulbus sp.
TAAACTATACTATCTGACGTTTTGTGGAAATAAAAAAGGACTCAAAAAAAAATCCAGGCAAGATGCCCGGGGCTGTGGAGAGCTTTATTTTTGAGGGAGTCCTGCTGCTTGTTGCAAATTAAGAACGGAAGAAAACACAAAAAAGTGGAAAAAATAGGTTTACAGAAGAGATCAACTGTTTGATAATTATATATTCTATATGTTGCTTCCGGATTTTTCGGAATAAGGACTGTGTCGAGTCATCATTATCCGGTAATACTGTCAATTTTTTTTTAGCCCCCTAATTTCATGTATCTGGAACATTTTCAACTTCATACATCGCCATTTCGTGAAGAAATCGACCCTGAAATTTTTTTTCCGGAAGCCGATAGAGAGCGCATTTGTAAAAATCTTGAGACGGATATCAAAAACGGTAGATTATTCGTCAAGCTCATCGGCAGTGAAGGAAGCGGGAAAACACTTTTGTGTAAAGCGTTGCCGGGGCGATTACCGGATGATTTTGAGGTGTTGTACATTGACAACCCTGTCGGATCTTTTGATGACCTTTTACGACTCGTCTGTCTTGATCTGGGCATGGAGCCGGGCGGGGAGCAGACTGATTTAGTTTCGGAATTGAGGCAACAGCTGCAGCGGCGACAGAAATATGGCCATCACGTTGTGCTTATTATTGACGATGCCGAGAAGATTTTTCTGGCGACCTTGGAACGATTACTTCGTCTACCCTGTGAAATGGGAGAGCTGTCTGTTCTCACTCTTCTCCTTGCCGGTCGTCCCGGTCTGGATGCAAATCTGCAACAGCTTACCGTTTATTGCACAGGGGTTGATGTTGAATATGGCTATGCCCTGGAGCCCATGAGCAGGGAGGAAACAGGTCGTTACCTTGTCTATCGTTTGTTGGCTGCCGGTCTTGACAGTCGCGAGCACAAGGAGATTTTTACAGGTGAGGCTGTTGAGAAAATATTTATTTCGGCTGCCGGTAATCCGAGGATGACCAATATCCTTGCCGAAGAGGCATTGCAGAAATCCTGCAGCGAGAAATCTTTTTTGGTTCTTCTTGATCATGTAGATGCTGCGCCGGACAGGCGCGACGGCAAGCAGGGTGCAACTGGTTTCTCGAGCATTTTCAACAAAAAGAAAAAATACGTGGTTGTGTGCGGGGTTGTACTCTTTCTGTTAGGGCTTGTACTTTTCTTTGCTGCCCGGCCGGAGAAAACTAAAACTATTATGGAGGAACAGGCACCTTCAACAGCGTCAAAAAAAGCAACTTCTCCTTCAACAGAGCTTGTGGCTGCATCGATGCCGGCCACTCCTGATGAAGAAAAGCAGGTCCGGGACAACACAGCCCTCGACATTAAACAGGCTGAAGTAAAAAAGAAAGTGTCAGGAGCGGCGGAAAAAAAGAGTAGTATTCGTGTGCAGCGGAATGTGCTGAAAAAACAGATGGATAGCAGCGAGAAGAAGGTGGTCGCCAAAAGTGGTGACCAGCTCTTTCAGGAGCGTTTGCGGGCAAGTGCGGGATGGTTGGCCGGCGCATATCGGGGGCAGTATACCATTCAACTTATGATGTTGAGTTCGGAGCACGCTGAAGACAATGTGAAAAAATTATTAATCCGCAATGATTATTTTGCCATTATTGATAAATTGCATATCCTGCGAAAAAAAACCAATCCGCCGACATTGTTTGTTTTTTATGGCACCTACCCGTCCATGGATGCCGCCAGGCAGGTACGAAACACCATGCCGGTTTTTCTGCGTAAACATCATCCCTATGCATTATCCATTGCCGATGCCTTGACCAAGACCGAAGATTAGCCCCCATGCCACTTGTCGCGTACTGCAGGAGTGGCTGTTTTTCGTTTAGGTGACCATGTAATAAAAAAAGGGGTTATGGATACCAATCCATAACCCCTTGAAATTTATTGGTGGAGGTAAGCGGGATCGAACCGCTGACCTCTTGAATGCCATTCAAGCGCTCTCCCAGCTGAGCTATACCCCCACACACGATTCGACAGCGGTCTGATACCACGGTTTGTCTTTCCTTGTCAAGATGTATATGCATCCAAAATTGCTTTCATGTCGATTTTTTCGGTGAATTTCCTATATCGGTTGTCAATCTTTACAGGGATTGGTACAATAAAATTTTTGCCCAAAGTGGATTTGCACCATTAAGACAATGATCCGGGCTGCAACATTGAAGTTGAGTAGCTCCCGGGACCCCCATGATTTTGGACTACAGGTCCTGATAGTTCCGACTACCGACCGAAATATCCCATCTTGGTGATTGATTTTCGGATAATTATAAAAGGAATCCATAGGTGATATTGGATGTTTTCTCCGTTTAATTTTCTTTTTGGCTGGATGTCAAATGATCTTGCCGTGGATTTAGGCACTGCCAACACCGTATTGTACGTCAAGGGAAAAGGTATTGTCCTGCGAGAACCATCAGTCGTAGCCGTTCGTCAGGATATGCGCGGCAGCAGAGTTCTGGCTGTTGGACGGGAGGCCAAGGAGATGTTGGGTAAAACTCCTGGTAATATCGTCGCCATTCGTCCGATGAAGGATGGAGTCATTGCTGATTTCGAGGTTACAGAGGCAATGCTGCGATACTTTATTAATAAGGTCCATAATCGTCGCACCTTGGTTCATCCACGCATTATTATCTCAGTGCCTTCCGGTATTACCCAGGTGGAAAAACGGGCGGTGCGGGAGTCTGCGGAATCTGCAGGCGCCAGAGAGGTGTATCTCATCGAGGAACCGATGGCTGCAGCCATCGGGGCTGATCTGCCAATCACGGAACCGACTGCCAATATGATTATTGATATAGGGGGAGGGACCACTGAGGTGGCCGTCATCTCACTGGCCGGTATTGTCTATGCCAAGTCGGTACGTGTCGCCGGAGATAAGATGGATGCGGCAATCCTTCAGTATATCAAACGAAAACACAATCTTGCCATCGGTGAGCGCACTGCGGAGTTGATCAAGACGACCATTGGTAACGTCAAACCCGTTGAACCTTACGAAACCATGGATATCAAGGGTAGGGACCTTGTCTCCGGAGTGCCTAAAACGTTGACCATTACATCCAAGGAAATTCAATCGGCAATAGCCGAGCAGGTTGAGGTTATTGTCGATGCCGTACGGGTGGCGCTTGAGGTAACCCCGCCGGAGTTGTCCGCTGATATCGTGGACCAGGGTATAGTTCTGACAGGGGGCGGCGGCCTGTTGAAAAATCTGGATTCTCTGCTTAAGGATGAAACAGGAATGCCGATAATCGTGGCCGATGATCCTCTTTCTTCAGTGGTGCTCGGATCCGGGCAGGCTTTGGATAATATAGAAATTCTCAAAGAGATTGCCATTGATTAAATGCTTTTTTCGGGCAGGCCTGCCTCCTTGGATGTTACCAGT
>CAZURY010000313.1:0-3403 GCA_964623145.1 uncultured Desulfobulbus sp.
AAAATATCAACTGGTTGGTTTGATATCAATGGCCCTGACCTCGATCCTCTTTCTTCCACGGAAACAAGAGTGTTTAAAAACAAAAGCCAGATCTACCCTTTCACCGACCAACTGCATTTTGTCCTCCATGCCAAAGCCAATTCCCTGGAATCTTGTATTGCCGAGTTTCACTGCAAACCGAAGGTGTTTCTTTTTAACCAGCGACACACGTTCTAATTTTATATTCTTCGTTAAAAAAACCGGTTCCGGGTTACCATTACCAAATGGTTCAAGATGTTTGAGAAAGGCTAAAAAATTTTCATCCGGTTCATTGCCTGATAATTGTCTGTCTATGACCAGAACCTTATCCTTTTTCCTGTTTTTATTTTCCTGTAAGCTGAGCTGGTTGTTGAACATACTGGAAAACTCTTTCAAGGTATTTAAATTCATGGCCAGACCAATTGCCTGTTCATGACCACCAAAATGAACAAGCAATTTTTCACAATCCCTCACTGCTGCCAGCAAATTGAAACCTTCCACCGATCGCCCGGAACCCTTTACAATCCCAGGCTCATGATCATCGGCAAGCGCTATGGCAGGAAGATGAAATTGCTCACAAAGCCTGGAGGCAACAATTCCCAAAACTCCCGGGTGCCAATCGTTTTGATAGACGACCAGCCCACATGCTCCTTGTTCAACCTGAGTTACACACTGTTTTATGGCCTCGGTCACAATTTTGCCTTCAATGTCCCGTCTTTCTTTATTTTTTTCTTCAAGAGTACGTGCTGATTGCTGTGATGTACTTATATTTTCCGACATAAGCAAATGGGCAGCTATTTCAGGTGAACCAAGTCGGCCCGCCGCATTTATGCGAGGCGCCAAACGAAACGAAATATCTTCACTGGTAACAGGTCCTTCCCGTAGGCCTGCCTCCTCACAAAGCGCCCATATACCAGGTCTTATGCGTTCGCTCAGGACCTCTGATCCTGCCCGCACCAGTATCCTGTTCACGTCAACCATCGGCATCACATCCGCCACAGTACCCAAGGCGACAAGATCAAGATAGTTTTTTAAATTCGGCACATTATCCTTTTTCCATATCCCCTCTTCCAGCAATCCGGCACGGAGAGCGATAGTAAAAAAGAAGGTAACCCCTGCGCCGGAAAGACCTGAAAAGGGGAAATCACAATCATGTTGTTTAGGGTTTACCACTGCCTGAGCCTCGGGTATCCGCCCAAGGGGTTCATGGTGGTCCGTGATAATAACATAAAACCCGGCAGCAATTGCCTCCGCCACTTCCTCTGTTGCCGAAATGCCATTATCAACAGTAATGAGCAAAGCCGGAGTTTCTACCAATCGACTTATTTTCTGCAAGCCTGAACTGGTCAAGCCGTATCCTTCAGTAAGACGATTCGGCACATGCCACCTGACGGCTATTCCACACTTTTTCAGAAAATCAACCAAGAGGGTGGTCGCGCAAATTCCATCAACATCATAATCTCCATAAACAACCACGGGCCATTGGCGCTTCATGGCCTTAAAGACCATCGCAACAGCCCTGTCCATGTCTTTAAGGAGAAATGGGTCCGGCAGGTTTTTGAGCTGTGGGGTCAGATAATTTTCAGCTTTTTCCGGAGTATCTACCCCGCGAAGACAGAGTATTTCAGCTGCTGCCTGGGACAGATTCAGGCGTCTGGAAAGCCTCCCCGGGGCATCCTCAAAACAGGAGGTCAAGGATGAACGAAAGCGAAAGATCATACAATCTCCTTGGCCGGAGAATAACAAAAAGCTAGAAATCCCATGATGAATTAGTTGTTACGTCCTGTTTTCATGATCTTTCTTGAGATGCCATGAAGTATTGCATCCTGCTCGCCTCTATTGTACCAATGAAGAAAATTTTGGCGACGGAACCAGGTCATCTGTCGCTTTGCATATCGCCTTGTGTCCCGGATCAGGTAACTCTTCATTTCCTCAAGCCCCCAGGTTCTGTCAATTACTTGATTTGCGTGTCGATAGCCGATAGATTGCATGGAATTCAACCCTGCCCCATATCCAAGTTTTCTAAGTTTTTCAACCTCTTCGATCAAGCCCTGCGCGAGCATGATTCCAGTGCGGTGTTCAATACGTTTATACAATCTCTCTCGAGGACAGGTCAGGCAGGCAGCAAAGAGCCTGGAAAACCGAACCATTGGTTTTTTGTTTTTTTGTTCTTGAATATGGCTTGACCAGGGAACACCGGTGCTGAAAAAAATCTCAAGACCGCGCCGGATACGTTGACGATCATTTTTGTGGATACGGGCAGCAGATATCGGATCAACCCGACAAAGTTCTGAGTAAAGCCCGTTGGGTCCATGCAGTTGCAGCATGCGATCAAGCCTCTCCTTAACATCATCCGATACTTTAATAATATTAAATAATCCATTAATTAAAGATGATAAATAAAGGCCTGTTCCGCCGGTAATTAATGGCACCCTGCCCTGTCTGGATATTTTTTGGATTGCAACAAGACAATCCTCAACAAAACGGGCCGCATTGTATTGTTCATCAGGGTTAATGATATCAATCAAGTGGTGCCGGAACTGTCGCTGCTCATCTCTGGTTGGCTTGGCAGTTCCTATATCCATATATCGATATACCTGCATGGAATCCATGGAGATGATCTCACAGTCAAATTCTGCAGCAATCGCAAAGGAGAGCGCTGTCTTGCCGATAGCAGTGGGACCGGTCAAAACAATGACCGGCACGTCAACCTGCAGGGTTTCCTGATCTGTCATGGAGAATAATGGTAAGTCATCACAGGCACCCCGTCTTCACACGGTCACGTCTTCCCGCATAGAGGGGCTATAGCGAGTCACGCTGTAGCGTGATGCAAATCCGGGGCACCTGTGCCAACTTACAGATTTGAGATAAAGGAAAACACATTGTTATGTAGCCTGTGACTAAATACGAATAATGTCATGGAGAATCAAAGATTATCATAGAACGTATTTTTTTCTCCAGCTTTTGTCCGATTCCGGGAATACCTGCCAGTTCAGAAGCATTGGTGATCGTTCCATGTTGCTGCCTGAAAAGAATAATACGACTGGCCAGACGGGGCCCTATCCCGGGAAGCAGAACAAGGTCCTCTTTGGAGGCGCTGTTTATAGGCATGGGCTGGTTGAAAAAAAAGGCAAGTTGCGGAGTTATCTGCCCAGGCCCTGCCGACGCCGATAAACCGGCAGGACTGGAGCCGATTAACAGGCCACAACAACGTTTGTCGGAATTGTCGGTTAAACCGGTCCGGACATACGAAGAATTTATTATCTCGCCATCCTGACCAAAAAAAGTACCATAAAAACCAGCCAGGTCATAGACCAGCAGGAAAAGTCCAAACAAAAAAAGGACAAGCATTCGCCTGTCCTTTTCCAATGAATCCTTTGTTCCA
>CAZURY010000314.1:0-3398 GCA_964623145.1 uncultured Desulfobulbus sp.
TCGAAGTCTCCGCTTATCTGCGCAAATATGACGCGTCTGTAAGCAGTTACAGGTCTGAGGGAATGAAAAAGCATAGTTATTTGCCCAGTGAGGTGTTACAACAATCCGGCATGTCGGTCGTCAGACCTCCACTTCAATGTGATCTGCTTCGTTGTTGCGCAAGGTCAACGTCCCCCCCATTACCCGAAGGGCAACAGGATCATTGAGAGGAGCCCGTTGTTTAATCGTGATTGTTGTTCCGGGTACAAGTCCCATTTCTCGGATACGTCGTCCAAGTTCCCCACCAACCTTGACGGCGGTAATTGTTCCGCTCTGGTTGATATGCATTGAGCGAAGATTGATACGAGCCATATTCTATCCATGGTAGAAAGGTTTAAGGGACGAGGGAAAAGAAAAAATTCAATCCAGCTTGTTTTTCCCCAGCGGGTTATGTCCTGCCAATATGCGCCCTTGGGAACAGGCATATTTTTCAGACCTAAAGCCTGCAGTTGTCCGGCATTCCCCGGCAGGAGGATTTCTTCATATAGCCGCTGGTTGATAAAGTCAATTCTTTTTCACTGCTGGTCACGGATATGCACTTGTGAATACCTGTTACCGGAATTGGGCGATTCAGGTTGTAGAAAAGTCGACTATCTACATTTCGGTCTTGACAAAATACAGGCGCGTTTTACTATATCGGCAACGAAGTAAAAAATAAACACGCTGAGAAATATGACAAATAACTTTGCTCTAGATCTGCTTCTACTTGGACTGCACAGAAAAACTGTGGCAGAAAAGGGGCGTTTATCCTGAATAGACAGGAACATAAACGAGTACACTTGGCCACGGTTTGCAAGAACCGTGGCTTTTTTTTTATAAATTTTGGGGAAATTAATCATGAATAAGGCAGCACTGCAAAAATATCGTCCCTATCCAAAGATCAAACTGCCGGACAGGACCTGGCCGGATAAGACCATAGACAGAGCGCCGGCCTGGTGCAGTGTTGATCTCCGCGACGGCAACCAGGCCCTTATTCAGCCAATGAATCTCGAGGAAAAGCTGGAGATGTTTCAGTTGCTGCTTGACGTCGGCTTTCGTGAAATAGAGATCGGATTTCCTTCGGCATCAAAGGTGGAGTTTGATTTCTCCCGCCTGCTTATCGAGCGCAATCTTATTCCTGAAGGCGTTGTCATTCAGGCATTGACCCAGTCCCGGGAGCATCTGATAAAAAAAACCTTTGCATCGTTCACAGGCGCCAGGGAAGCGGTGGTTCATCTGTATAACTCTACTTCCACTCTGCAGCGCCAGGTAGTCTTTAAAAAAGGTCGTCGTGAAATAATTGAACTTGCCGTACAGGGAGCTCGTCTTATTGCCGAAGAAGCGGCCAGGACCGATACCGTTATCCGCTATGAATACTCTCCGGAGAGCTTTACCGGTACTGAGCTTGAATTTGCCGTAGAAATCTGTGATGCTGTGATGGATGTCTGGCAGCCGACTCCGGATCAACCGGTTATCATCAATCTGCCGGCAACAGTGGAGATGGCAACGCCTAATATCTATGCCGATCAGATTGAATGGTTTATTCGCCATATGAAAAACAGGAACTGCGCCCTGGTCAGCCTGCATGCCCATAATGATCGCGGTACTGCGGTGGCGGCAACAGAACTTGCCCTTATGGCTGGAGCGGACCGGGTTGAAGGCACCTTGTTTGGAAATGGTGAACGGACAGGCAATGTGGATATTTTGACCCTTGCCCTCAATATGTTCAGCCAGGGTATTGATCCGGGACTTGATTTTTCTAATATCAACAGGGTGGTTAACGTATATCAGCGTTGTACCCGTCTTAACGTGCACCCACGGCATCCCTATGCCGGTGAACTTGTGTATACGGCATTTTCAGGATCACATCAGGATGCCATAAACAAGGGAATGACATTTATCGAGGAGCAGGAAACGGAGTTATGGGCGGTTCCTTATCTTCCCATTGATCCACGTGATGTCGGCAGAAACTATGAATCGATAATCCGGATTAATTCCCAGTCCGGCAAAGGTGGCGCCGCCTATATTATGGACAGGGAGTTCGGATTCAAACTGCCGCGACCCATGCAGGCAGGCTTTGGCCGGGTTATCCAGGAGGAAACCGACAGAGGTGGCCGTGAACTGTCTCAGGATGTTGTTTTACAAACATTTGAAAGGGAGTATCTGCTCAATGAAGGTTGTTACCGCTTGCAATCATTTCATGTCTTGAAACGTCATGTTGACCGGCAAGAGGAGCTTTCCACAGCTGAAGTGGAGGCAGTGGTTTCCATTGATGGTCATGAGGTTACGGTCAAGGGGGCAGGCAACGGTCCTTTAGACGCCTTTTGTGATGCCTTGAAAAAGGGCGCCGGTCTGGATTTCTCACTTCACAGCTACCATGAACATGCGCTGACCAGGGGTTCGTCATCCAGAGCTGTTGCCTATATTGAGATTCTCAATGAACGTGGGGAAAGTTGGTGGGGCGCCGGACTGGATACGGATATCATCATTGCCTCAATCAAGGCCTTGCTTTCCGCTTTAAACCGGAATTGTCTTTATTACAGGGAGCATCATGATGAAGAGTAACTGTTTCTATCCAAGCCTTGCCGTTGTTCTTGTGTGTTGTTTATTTGTTGTCTCGGCCGGCGCTGAAGAGATCGGCAGGGTGAGCACAACATTTAAAATGATAGGCGCAAATGATAAGATCGTTATCGAGGCCTTTGATGATCCTGACATTCCAGGGGCAACCTGTTATGTCAGTCGGGCCAAAACGGGTGGGATTTCAGGGGCCCTTGGGGTGGCGGAGGACAAGTCGGATGCCTCACTTGCCTGCAGGCAGACCGGGCCAATTAAATTGACGGAGAAAATCATCCGGGGCAGGGAAGACGGACGTCGGGTTTTTAAAAAATCAACCTCGCTGCTGTTCAAAAAACTGCAGGTGGTCCGTTTCTATGACCGCAAGCGGAATGTCCTGGTTTATTTAAGTTACAGCGACAAACTTGTGGAAGGTTCGCCGAAAAATTCCATTTCCACAATTGTCATTCGTCCGTGGATAGAAGGCGGGCCTTCGCAGGTCAAAGCCATCGGCAGTAAGTAGTTGCTGGCAAGCAGGGATCAATAATTAAGTTTTTTTGCAGCCTTTACCGCTCAATCTTTAGAAATAACGCCTTCCACGGCAACGCATTCCTTGCAGAAGTCCTGACTTGTAGAAGGACTTTGACATTTGGGACAATATTGACGGCCACAACTTTTACATACCTTCAAAGATAAGGTTTTTTTCCCGCAGACTCCACAGGTCTTTTTAGAAGTACTCATGGGCTTCTCCTTGATGGTGTTTGTTTATTTTAAAGTGTATCATGAACTATGACCAAAGTGCATCAGGAAAAAATGAAGAGACTCTC
>CAZURY010000315.1:0-3366 GCA_964623145.1 uncultured Desulfobulbus sp.
GCGGTCTGGGTTATATCATGCCAGCCGGAAGGGGGCCTGACAAAGATGTAAGCAGCCCCTCCACCGGCGACACCGATGGCCCCGGCAACGATGACATCATTGTCGATTGCGACCGAATACCCCAACCGGTCTCCATATTGGCCGTTGTTTACCGTCAACCTGGCTATCTGTGTTACCTGTTGCCAATTGCCGTTTTTTTTAAATACATAAACTGCGCCCTGCCGAAGATTTGATCCGATGTCATGTTCTGGCGCTCCAACCACTATGATATCGCCGTCAACAGCAACCGACTTGCCAAACACATCTCCTGCCGCCCCATCATCGGCCGTCAGCCTGGCCGACTGGAAAACAGGGTCAACAACAACCGGGTATCGGGCATTGCCGTCTTCGACAATAATGCGTATTTCCGCAGGGCCTGTTTCGAAACGGGCCGGGAGTTGTTTTCCGTCCGCATCGACAACCAGCAGGCCGGAATAGGTGAGTATTTTTGAACCGGCTTGGCTCAGGAAATCAACCCCGGTACCGTTTGCGGTAAGAGTTGGCCGCAGATCTCCCCCTACCTCCAGCGAGAGGACAAACCGGCCGGCCGGCTGTTGATCCGGCCGCCTGCTTATAGTAAATCCCTGCTGTAATCCCATGGGACCATTGACGAACCACTGTTTGAGCATCCCATAGTCATACGTTATCCGGTTGACTGAAGAGCTGACATCCACCGGTGTAACGTTACCTGTAACGTTCTCGATGTCGACCCCATCAAGCCGCATCCTGATGTGGTGCTCCAGATGTTTGATTTCCAGGAGACCACTGTCTGAGAGCAAAGCGGTAAAATCCTGCGTACTGTTTTCCAGAAAACCGCTGTTTTGTCCGGGCCGGATATGGTATTGCTGTTGATCTCTGCCCATAGCGCCGGAGATAGCATAGCGCCCGGAAAGAGAAATATCCTGCAACGGCTCGGCCAGGGATAAATCAGGCAGACAGCACAGAAAGAGAAGGACACAGAGGAACCATTTCCCGGTAGTGTATATGTTCCGCATAATCTTCACCTTGCTTTCGTCAAATATCTAATTGACTTTCCCACTAATTCCACCACGCCATGGGCGTGGTGAACCCTGGGCTCCGGCGCTCCGCGCCACTTGACATCATATCCCGCTGCCATGGAAAACTTCGCTTGTTTTGTCCTGTTGTCATCGTAAAAAACGACTTGATGGCATGTTATGGGCGCGAAGCGCCACTCAGTTTATGTTCACCGCATGGCGGTGGAACAAGGATAAACAAGGAAATGCAGCGCATAGCGCCTGTGACATCGGATTATCGCAGTACAACCAGAAAAAGAGTGCAATTCATTGACAGGAACCATCAAGCGCATTGCCTCTACCATCGTCACATGCTACACAACTTAATATCCCAGAGCCTGTAACCCTCGTTCCCCCTGAAATGGTTGATTGACTAAAAAATGTTTTCCCTGAATCAGGATTACTATCATAAACGCCATATGTTTCACCAATAACGGTGCTACGTCGTATATTTAGATAACAACCTCCCATAATATTGCTCATACCGTAATTTTTTGTCCCTCCCTTGCCAATTGCCTGAACTTGTGTCATTTGCACTGTGGTATAGTAATTATATAGCCCGTCATTTTCTATACCATCATCCGCAGAGACACGAACATCATTCAATTCAGTATTGGAATAGCCACTTACTACCCCAGAATTTCTCTGTGAGGAATTACCTGAAGCACTTGCGTAAACGCGATTTATTATTGCCGATGAATGTAAAATTGATATTGCTTCATTTGTTAAACCACCTTGGCAAGAAGCATTCACATCTGTTATAATTGCAGAAGAAAAATACACCATTATTGATGAGTTATATATTCCCCCGGTGGAATCCACTGATACTTTCCAAATTTTGGCTGGTTTTAGACTTGAGCCACCCTCCGAAAAAACTCCTATAGAATACTTATTTCCACCAACATTCTCTATGGTCAAATTGGATAAAACCGTATCATTTTGAAGATAAACAATTGCCGAATTCCACATTACACTATCACTAATGCCTCCGGTCAATTTGGTCACATTCTCGCCGCTACCCATGACATCCACCCAGGGTTTCATTATCAGGGTGTGGGTAAGGGTATAGACTCCGGGAGCGATAATAACGAGGTAGGGATTAGTTGCCGAGGCATCGGTAATGGAGTTGACGGCGGCCACGGGATCGGTGAATTTGCCACCGGATTTAGCCACAGTGACGATATTTTTCAGTGGTTTGCCGTGGCCAAACAGAGGAATGACCACCACCTTGTCTGCCGCCTGAACCGAGACCAACGGACCGAAGATGCACAACACCATAAGAAAAAACTGAAGTAGAATATTTTTCTTTTGTAACATGGTGAAGCCTCTTTTTTTTTACTTTTGTTTTTTTTCTGGTTCCACCGCTCCGCGGTGAACCAAGAGCAACGGTGGAACGAGGGGGAAAAAACATTTATCTCAAGATCCTCCTGTCGTTCCTGTAATGGAATCCCCACATGGACCGGTTGCGGTAATGCTGACAGAGGTGATCTGTGCCTGGGCGGCAAAGTTGCGAAAAAGTAAAAACTGCCCCCCGGTTGTTACAGGATTATTGAGTAGTTGTATTGTCGAAGTAACACCAGAGCTGTTTGTCGCCATGATAACAATGCCGATGGTTACTCCATCTTCCGGTGGCTGAATGGCTCCGCCGATCATTACTCTGGTAATATTGTTGCCACTACTGCTCAGCACGCTGACCCCAGCGCGTTCGAGTACAGGGCTTCACGTGTTGCCGGTTGTTGTCGGTGTCGGTGTGGTAGTGTTGGTTGCATCGGTGGGTTCCTGGGCATTGGTTGCCTGGGCATGGGCCGGCAGGATAATGGTGTCGACCACGGGTTTACTCCATTTACCGGTAAACGCGAGGGTTCCGGCAACAGCGGTTCCGGCGGCAATGGTCTTCAGTGCCTTTCTCCGGGTTGTGCTTTCCGGTTCCCGGGACAGGTTCTCTTGCCCATGGGTTGCTCTACTTTCCTGTTTGTCTTTCTTTTTCTTCTGTTGCATGATCTCTCCTTTTCCATTTTTCAATAAAACAGCGTCAAACGACAATCAATAATGCTTTTACAAGGAATTTGGTTTGCGGCGTTATTTGACTTTTTACGAGTTCATCAAGACGGTTCCCCTTTTCTTTCCTAGGCCTTGGATCCCTGCCTGCACCGAGATAAACTGATGTTAAGACTCGTTGCTATACCATCATTAAAAACAAATCCTGGCTTCCCCCAAGCGGTTCCTCACATCAACCTGTTCCCCCGGACCAACAACAAAACCACTCCCCTTAGCTGTAAACATACAGGATCAG
>CAZURY010000316.1:0-3364 GCA_964623145.1 uncultured Desulfobulbus sp.
GTCCTTTCGTTTATTCCGGCCATCCGGGCTGGGAAAACGCTGCAGTATCATCTTTTCCATCTCCTGCCCGGACTGGATATCACCCTGCGGGCAGACGGGTTTTCCATGATTTTTGCCCTGGTGGCCTCCGCCTTATGGATGATTGCCGTCTATTACTCCATGGGGTATATGCGCGGTTTGCAGGAGCATGCCCAGACCCGGTTTAATGCCTGTTTTGCCCTGGCTATTTTTGGAGCCATCGGGGTGGCCCTTTCCGACAACCTGTTTACCCTTTATTTGTTCTATGAAATCGTCTCCATCTGCACCTATCCCCTGGTGGCTCATCATCAGGATGCGGAAGGCTATGCCGGTGCCCGAAAATATATCATTTACCTGACCACCACGGCCAAATTACTGCTGCTGCCGGCCATGATTCTGATCTATGTCCTGGTCGGTAATCTTGATTTTCCCCATAATATCCACACCGGTATGCTGCCGACCGACACCAGATCGTGGATTGTGATCATGCTCTATATCTTCTGCCTGCTTGGTTTTGCCAAAAACGGCATCATGCCGCTTCATCACTGGCTTCCGGGTGCCATGGTCGCGCCGACACCGGTTTCGGCCCTGCTGCATGCCGTGGCCGTTGTCAAGGTGGGGGTATTCTGTACGACTCGCACCATGCTTTATGTTTTTGGGGTTGATGCCATGAACAGGCTGAATCTCGGCATCCCCACCGCCTACTTTGTCAGCTTTACCATAATTATGGCCTCGGTTATCGCCCTTTCCAAAGACAATCTCAAGGCTCGTCTTGCCTATTCCACGGTCAGTCAGCTTTCCTATATCATTCTCGGTGTTGCCCTGTTGACCCCGCATGGCATCGATGGTGGACTGATTCATATTGTCAATCATGCCTTTTCCAAGATCACCCTCTTTTTTGTTGCCGGCGCCATCTACGTAGTTACCCGAAAGAAAAATATTTCTGAAATGGGCGGGCTCGGTCGATCCATGCCCTTTACCTTTGGCGCCTTTGCGGTGGCGTCACTGTCCATGATCGGCGCGCCGCCGGCCGCCGGCTTTGTGACCAAGTGGTATCTGCTGGTCGGCTCCATGGAGGCCCATCAAATAACCATTCTGGTGGTGCTTATCGCCTCCACGGTTTTAAATGTCGGCTATTTCGCCCCGGTTGCCTACCATGCTTTTTTCGGAGAACGACCCTCGGGTGAGGGGGAGACCGGAATCCGGGAAGCGCCGCTTTCCATGTTGATTCCGATACTGATTGCGGCCGGGGTATCCGTGGTGATCGGGGTCTATCCAAATTTTATGATGCAGTTTGTCAGGATGGTGACGGGATGATTAAATTTATTGATTGGATTATCAAACATCAGCGGGCTGTTCGCCTGACCTGGTATGTATTCCTGGCCGGTATAGCGCTGCTCTCCCTAATGGTCGACAAGAGCCATGCTCATACCTGGGCCGAGAAACACATCCCCTTTTTCTGGTCCATCTACGGGTTTGTCGCTGCCGCTGCCGCCATTGGTATCGCCCGTTGGTACGGCCATTCCGGTATCCAGTGCCGGGAGGATTATTACGATGACTGACATCATCCATCCCTCAATCATTTTGCTGGGTGGCGCTCTTCTCCTGCCTTTTATTCGGGGCCCCCTGCGCAAACCCTATCTCCTGCTGGTACCGATCTTAACCCTGTTGGACGTAGTTTCCCTCGGTGGGCAGAATATGGTTTTCGGCGTCTACCAGTTCATGGACTGGCAGCTCGTCTTTGGCAGGATTGATAGATTGTCAACGATATTTGCTCTGATCATGTCGCTTGTCGGAGTTATCGGCACCCTGTACGGGCTGCATGTGGACCGGGCCGGTGAGCATATAGCCGCCTGGAGCTATCTGGCGGGCGCTCTTGGTGTTATTTACTGTGCCGATTATTTGAGTCTTTTTTTATTCTGGGAACTGATGGCCTTTGCCTCGGTGTTTCTGATCTGGTTTCGGCGAACAAAAAAATCCCTGTCGGCCGGGTACCGGTACATCCTGGTGCATGCCGTCGGCGGTGTCATTCTACTGGCCGGTATCATGCTCAGATATCAGGCCGTGGGCAATATCAGTTTCGGCCTTCTTGACGTCCATCATCCGCAGCTCTATACCTGGTTGATTTTGACCGGCTTCTGCCTGAACGCGGCAGTGGTTCCCCTGCATGCCTGGCTGCCGGATGCCTATTCCCATGCCTCATTTAACGGGGCCGTCTTTCTCTGCGCGGTGACGACAAAAACCGCTATCTATACCCTGGCCCGAGCCTTTCCCGGCATGGATATCCTTGTGATTCTGGGTGTTATCATGGCGCTTTGGGGCATGATTTATACCATCATGGAAAATGATATCCGCAAACTGCTGGCCTGGTCCATCGTCTCCCAGGTAGGCTACATGGTCGCAGGAGTAGGTATCGGCACTGAACTGGCCATAAACGGGGCCGCTGCCCATGCAGTGGCCCATATTCTGTATAAGAGCCTGTTGTTCATGGGTACCGGCTCTGTCCTCTATATGACCGGTACGACCAAACTGACCGGGTTGGGAGGTTTGTACAAAAAAATGCCGGCTACCATGATCTTTACCATAATCGGCTGTCAGTCCATCTCCGCCGCCCCCTTTTTTGCCGCCTACGTCAGCAAGCCGATGATTATTACCGCCGGTTACGAGGCCCACCTCGTCTGGGCATCCTGGCTGCTCATGTTTGGCGCCACCGGCACCTTTATTTATAATGGATTAAAGCTGCCGTATTTTCTTTTTTTCTCAGAAAATAAATGCAGTGATCAAACCTGGAAGCGGGCGGATGACCCGCCCTGGAACATGATGTTTGCCATGCTCATCGGATCAACTCTCTGTATAGTGGTTGGTTCTTTCCCCACCCTTCTGTATCGGTTGCTGCCTTATCCTGTGGATTTCAACCCCTATACCATGTATCAGTTTCTGGAGACATCACAGCTGCTGGGTCTGGCCGCAGTTGCTTTTTTTCTGCTGAAAAAATATACGGTGCCTGAGGCTAAAATCACGCTCAGTATGGATTGGTTTTACCGCATGGGGGGGAGGGCATTCATGTGGTTGGTGCGTCATCCCATCCAGTGGTTTGATACTGCATGGGGAGAGGCATACCGGGTGGTTGCTCTGCGGTCACTGATGACTACAGCGGGTTTCTGGAGCTGGTTTGATCGGGCTGCAATTGATGGAGTAGTCGATGGTTGCGCCCGTCTGGTACGCGCTTTTGGCGGCAGACTGAGACTTTTGCAGAGCGGGCAGATCCAGGTGAGTATTTATTTTGCCGCTGCCCTGTCCGCCATTTTACTGTTGGCTTATGTCCTTGCAGGCCTGTATTGACCAG
>CAZURY010000317.1:0-3360 GCA_964623145.1 uncultured Desulfobulbus sp.
GGCGGCGAATTGTTTGTCTTGTTGAATCAGGGAAAATGCTGCCGTTGATCAGGGAGATTTAAGAAAAACATGTGTGGTATTACCGGATATATAACAGGGAATGGAGTGAGCGAATCTCTGATTGAGACCATGAATACCGCCATTGCCCACCGGGGTCCGGACGGAGAGGGTATCTTTGTCAGTGATGATCATTCCGCCGGTCTGGGGCACCGGCGTCTGTCCATTATCGATCTGGACAGCGGCGGGCAGCCCATGACCAATGAAGATGGCACCCTCTGGATCACCTTTAACGGTGAAATATATAATTATCGTGAAATTCGCCGTAAGCTTGAACCGCGCCATAGTTTTATAACCCGGAGCGATACCGAAGTGATTCTTCATCTGTACGAGGAGAAAGGCGAAAAATGCCTGGAAGAGCTTCGCGGCATGTTTTCCCTGGCTATCTATGATACTCGCAGTCATACACTGTTTGCCGCCCGCGACCACTTGGGGCAGAAACCGTTTTTCTACCATCATCAGGGCGATGAATTTGTTTTTGCCTCGGAGATAAAGGCAATTCTTGCCCTGAAGCCGGAATTGCGGCAGATGGATAAGCAGGCACTGTATGAATATCTTACCATTCGGATCATCACGCCGCCACGGTCCATGTTTGTTGGAATCCGCAAACTTCCCCCCGGTCATTTTTTGCTTTTCAAAGATGGTCGGCTGACAGTCAAAAAATACTGGAACCTATCCTATGAACCAAAGCTGGGGCTCAACTTTGAAGATACGCTGCTCGCCCTGGATGAAAAGTTTGAGGAAACCGTCCGCTATCACCTGGTCAGTGATGTGCCGGTAGGGTCATTTTTAAGTGGCGGCCTTGATTCAAGCCTTATCGTCTCCATGATGCATAAGGTTGGTGTTCGCCATTTCAAGACTTTTTCAGGAGAAGTTCCGTACCGGAACTTCAGCGAGCTTCCGGCGGCGCGACTGGTTGCGGAGATGAACGGCACGGACCATTACGAACTGACAATAAATCCATCTCTGGTAAGGTCACTGCCGGATTTGGTGTATCACCTTGATGAACCGTCTGATCCATTATCGGTTTGTATGTATTCCATCGCAGAAATGGCAAGTAAGGAGGTAAAAGTTGTTCTGGGCGGTGATGGCGGGGATGAGCTTTTTGGCGGTTACGATCGTTATTACGGCAATGTCTATGCCGGCTATTACGCACTTCTCCCTGAGGCATTACGAAAGCATGTCCTTGGAAAATTGTTTGAAATAATGCCGGAGCGGTTCTGGTATCGGAGTATCAGCCATAAGTTGAGATGGATGCACCAGATGTCTTTCAGCAAAGGGGGCATGCGTTATGCCAAAAGTCTGAGTTATTTTTATTTTTCCGATAAATATAAAAAGGATCTTTATACGGACGCATTTCGGCGTGATGTGGGCTTCTTTGATCCGGAAGTCTGTCTGGCCGAGTATTTTGATGCCGATAATGCCACCCGGCTTATAGATAAAATGTTGTATGTGGATGCCATGACCAGGATGCCTGATCACCCCAACATGATCCTGGATCGGATGACGATGGCCCATGGCTTGGAGGCCAGGGCCCCTTTTCTTGATCATAAACTGGCTCAATTCTGCGCCGCCATTCCTCCTCAATTTAAAGTAAAAGGAACGACTCGCCGCTATATCGAGATGCAACTGGCAAAAAAATATCTCCCGAAAGAATTGTTATCCAGGAAAAAGCAGGGCTTTTCATCACCCCTGACCTATTTGTTACAGGATGAATTTAAACGGCTGTATAAAAAGTTGTTAAAAAACTCCATACTGGTGGCTAATGGGTATCTATGTCAAGAAATAATTGATACTCTTCTTGCTGAACATTTGGGCAAAAAGGTTGATCACGGCAATCGACTCTGGCTGTTGTGCAATGCTGAAGTCTGGTATAAAATGTATATTGAAAATCAGAGCAGGGAACAGTTGAAAGCAACACTCATGGCATGAATTGTATTAGACAAACAATAAACAGTCGATATATGAACAGGCGCTTTCATAGATACAGTATAATTCTGTGGTTGCTGGTATTGCTCGCCACTGCATCCACATTATTGGCCGCCGATGCGGAATATATCTGGGCGGAAAATGATTTTTCCGGCTCTACCCTTTATATGAGCAGCTATCGGAACGGGAGTTGGGGGAAGAAAGAGTTGATTTTCTCTGATGACAATCTCAATATTCTTCCGGCCCTTGGTTCTGACAGCCGGGGAAATCATCTGGCCGTCTGGGTCACTTTGAAGGCCGATGGCAGGAGTGTGCTCAAGTACAGTTGGCAAGAGGACAATGGTTGGACAGCGCCATCTATACTCTGGGACGAATTTAAGGACAATCTTGCCCCGGTTATTCTTTTTGATGCTGTTGATACGCCTTGGGTCATCTGGTCGGCAAATAACGGTGATGACGATGATATTTATGCAGTATCGTCTACGAATGAAAGGTGGAGCTTTCCGGTGAAACTCCATGCTGATAATGCGGTTCCTGATATTCTCCCACGGGCACGCCTCGACAGCTCCGGCGAAATTATTGTAAGCTGGCAGCAACTCGGCAAGGATGATCTTTACCGGCAAATGACGGCGGTCCTGGGCGCGGGAGGACGTTACGTGAAGTCCTTAATGCGGGCCAAGAGTAAAACACGGAAGATGCTGGTCACCCGCAAGGATGCCGAGATTCCTTTGCCGCCATTTGAGGCCAATAGCCGTTCCACTCTATATTTTCCCGGCCGGAGAGAGTTGCAGTCAACTGTTATAAGAAAACGGATTGATCAATGAAGATATATGGCTATCAAAGAAAGGTGACCGGGAATGATCTGTTTCTTTTCTTCTTCCTTTATTTTCTTCTGATCCTTCCCCGAACTGCCTGCGGATTCGAAATTCTCACTTTTGGCGACAGTATAACCAAGGGGTGGCCCTATGTTGCCTATAACCAGAATGGTACGATGCGGGGCGGTTACCAGCAGAAATTAGCAGCTTATCTCGCCGATGAAGGCTATCCATCTCATGTGTATAATTGGGGAGTCGGCGGGGAGAGTACACCTGAGGGTGTGAATCGAATATCTTCGGTGCTGGGTTCCAGAGCTGCGCACTATGTTCTGATCATGGAGGGGGCCAATGATGTGCTTAATGGTATTTCAGCAAGTACAACAAGTGAAAATATCGGGATAATGATAGACCGCTCCCGGCAGCGGCATGTTATCCCCATTGTCGGCAATATTACCCCGAATACCATGAATGCCACCTATGATTCCCGGGTACGCAACGTGTATAATCCTGAGGTGGAAAAGATCGTTGCGGCAAAGGAAGTAAGTCTTGCCCGCCAGTT
>CAZURY010000318.1:0-3359 GCA_964623145.1 uncultured Desulfobulbus sp.
CCGACTGCCTTCGCCATCTGGTAGGGAGGACCGACAATATCACCAGCCGCATAAATACCGGCAATGTTCGTCTCCTGTCTTCTGTTTGTTGCAATATACTTGAAACGTTCGCTGTCCAGGGAGACGCCTATCTGGGTGGCAAGCTCAAGCGCCCCTTTGGAGCCAAGTTCTATAAAGATACCGTCAAGTTGAATGGAGGAATCATCTGTAAGGATAACAGATGTTACCTCATCCTCTCCTTGTATTTCCTTAACCCAGTTGGGGGTAAGGACTTCTACTGTACTCTTTTGGAGACGGTCCAGGAGCTCCGGAGAAACTGACAGCTCTTTTGCCACGAGATAAACCTTCTGTGCGTAATCGGTCAACGTAAGGGCGCCATCCACGGCAGCGCTTCTGTTGCCGGCAACCATCACCGTTGCCCCTCTATAAAAATTGGCGTCACAATCGACACAGTAGCTGACACCCCGGCCGATGAGTTCACGTTCACCGGGGACGCTGAGTTTTTTCTTGGAGACTCCCATGGAAAAAATAATTGTCCGGCAGGTAATTGTTGTGCCGCTTTCAAGTTCAAGCTCAAATAATCGGTCAGGCTGTTTTATGTTAAGAACATCTTCGGCCAGGACCTCTGCGCCAAAATTGAGTATCTGGGAGATGCCGGCTTCCAGCAGCACCTTGCCTTCCGTCACTCCTTTGATACAGGCATAATTTTCAATATGGGCCGCATAGAGGGCGCTGTTTTCAATACGACCAAGCACAAGCACGCTGGTTTTTTTTCTGGCGGCATGGATTGCCGCCTGGATACCGGCAGGCCCGGCCCCGATGATAACAACGTCGATAATAGAATCAGGCATTATTCAACTCTCTTGGATGTTTTTTAGGTATATGTAATCTCCGCTATTCACTGGTACCCGGAGAGAAAAAAACGTTACCGATAAATTTTACACTATCCATAGAACAAGGTCGACAGAATATTTATTCTAAGCTATAATATAGAATTCAAAACGTATCTGAGATGTTTCTTCAGGATATGACGTATCTGCTTTTTCATTATTTATTCTGTCCGGATGCCGGAAACCGGCCGTTTTTTTGCAAGTAATCAGGGAGCTCTGCCCGCGATTTTCGCATAACCCAGTATGGCTGGATCATATTTTCAGGTCACAGCCACAACAAATTGTTAATTCAATAATTACCGTAATATCATGTCAATTTTCACGATGATAGCCGGAGCAGGCCTGATGGTCAAACTGGTTATGACGACCCTCCTTCTTTTTTCAGTCATCTCCTGGTCCATTATCATACTCAAGCAGCTGATGTTCACGCGGGCTAAAAATGCTTCGACTGAATTTATTGAGCTCTTCTGGGCCAGTAAGACATTGAGCGAGGCTTACGAATCAGCAAATGAACATGTACTGAGTCCGGAGGCCGCCGTTTTTGTGTCCGGATATAATGAGATGAAAAAAATAAGCAGCGCCAGGGGGGGAAGTCCGGTGGGTGGTGAAACTCTGGAAATGCAACTGGCAACCATGGAAAATCTGAAGAGGGCTGTGAGAAAAGCGCAGTTGATCGAGAGTGAGCGCTTTGGGCGTTCGTTGTCGTTTCTTGCAACAACCGGTAGTGCGACCCCTTTTATCGGCTTATTTGGGACGGTCTGGGGTATTATGACTTCCTTTCAGGATATCGGCGTCCGTGGTTCAGCCTCGCTGGCAGTGGTTGCGCCGGGTATTTCCGAAGCCCTGATAGCCACAGCTGCCGGCCTTGCCGTGGCTATTCCTGCAGTTATTTTTTATAATTTTTTTTCCAACAAGCAGGTAGATGTTGAAACCGACATCGAAAATTTTACCACGGATTTCCTGAATTTAATTGAGCGGGACATACTTGCCCGCGGTTAATCGTTTTTTGGGGCGATACCTTAAGACCGGTCATGCTGGTTTTCATATCTACAACGAAATAGAAGAGAATTATGGGGCCTGTTGGTGGTAAAGGGAAACAGAAGCTGGTTGCTGAAATAAATGTGACACCTCTGGTGGATGTTATGCTGGTCCTGTTGATTATTTTCATGGTGACGGCTCCCATGATGACCCAGGGGCTTGAAATCGACCTTCCAAAAACCACGGCCAAGGCTCTTCAGCAGCAGGAGAAACCAATTGTTGTTTCCGTAAACGGCAAGGGTGAGGTTTTTCTTGGACAGATAAAGATCGGTCAGGGGCAACTTTTTTTACAGCTTAAACAATTACCTGAAGAGAAGAAACAGCAGCCCATTTATCTCAGGGCTGACAAGGATGTTCCCTATGGCATTGTAGTGGCTGCAATGGCTGATATTAAACGCGCAGGATTTGAAAAACTGGGCATGATTACCAGGCCCGCTGAAGAAAAACAAAAACGCCGGTGACCCTGTTGGATGGTATGATTTTTTCCGAACAGGAATTTTATCAGCAGCAGTATAAAAATGACCGAAAATGGGGTAGGGCTATTATCCTGGTTGTTATTTTTCATGTTTTGATCTTTGCTGCCGCAAAGTATCTTCCAGAGATTATGCATCGTCATCCACTTATTGAGGATGTCATGACCATTGACCTGGTCTCCATGCCCGAGCCTCAGCCGGTAAAGGCACAACCACCGGAACCCGTTGTCAGGCAGCAGCCGGCGCCGGAACCCCGACCGGTTGCAAAGGCTCCTGAGCCGCCACAGGCTGTCCCCGTGGAGGTTGCGGATTCACCCGAGCCTGAACCTGCTCCTGTTCCCGATGCAAAACCTGTTTCTATTCGACCTTTGAAACGGAAGATAAAAAAGGCAAGAGACACCAGGTTGGAAGAGGAAAAGATTCGAGAGCAACTTGCCCTGGAGCGAATACGAAAAAAGGTACGGGACAAGCGCAAAAGGGAAAGAGCCCTGGCTCGGAAAAAAGCCAGAGAAAAACGTGCTCAACAGATAGCATTGGCAAGGGCACGGGCTGAGGAGAAACGCGCACAGGAAATGGCCAGAAATGCCCGGGCTGAGATAGCTGCTGTCCTGCGTGAGCAGCAACGCCTGCATGATGCAACAAAACCTGCAGGTGGACAGGGGAGAAGAAACCGGAGTATCAATTCCGCTCTTGAAAAACAATATTATATGGATCTGGCCAGTCGGGTTCAGCGTTTATGGGTGCTCCCTGAAATTAAAAAGTGGTCGCCTGCCCTGGAAACAATTATAGAGTTTACAGTGCTTGGTGATGGTAATCTGGCCAATGTCAAGGTGGCGAAAAGTTCGGGAGATTCTTTTTTTGATCGTTTTGCCCGGGAAACTGTTAAAAAAGCTGCGCCGATGCCGCCAATTCCACCGGTATTAAAGAAAAATCATCTGGATTTGGGGTTCAGATTACG
>CAZURY010000319.1:0-3357 GCA_964623145.1 uncultured Desulfobulbus sp.
GTGTTTTTACTTAGCCATCTAATAGCATGATTTTTACTTTTTACGAGTTCATCAAGAATCACGGAAAAGTAATTATCCAATAAGGTGCCGGAGATGAAGATGCTGTATACACAACGACAAGATGAACTGCAAATGTTGCCTAAAACCTGGCTTATAACAGGTGTGGCCGGATTTATCGGCTCAAATCTGCTGGAAACGTTGTTGAAGCTTGACCAGAATGTAGTCGGTCTGGATAACTTTTCCACCGGATTTCAGCATAATCTGGATGAGGTCCGGTCCCTGGTCAGTGATGAGCAGTGGCGGCGATTTTCTTTTATAGAAGGTGATATTAGAGAGCTTGCCACCTGCCGCCAGGCCTGCCGTGGAGTGGATTATGTGCTCCATCAGGCAGCTTTGGGATCAGTACCCCGCTCCCTTGAGGATCCGATCACCACCAATGAGAATAATATTTCCGGATTCCTGAATATGCTGGTGGCAGCCCGGGATGCGGGCGTCGTCCGAATGGTTTATGCCGCCTCAAGTTCCACCTATGGCGATCATCCGGATCTGCCCAAAGTTGAAGACAAAATCGGCAATCCCCTGTCTCCCTATGCGGTCACCAAACTGGTGGATGAACTCTACGCCCGGGTCTTTGCCCGAACCTATGACTTTGCCACCATAGGTTTGAGATATTTTAATATTTTTGGCCGTCGTCAAGACCCTGACGGCGCCTATGCGGCGGTGATCCCCAAGTGGTTTGCCGGTCTTTTGAGCGGCGACTCCGTTTACATTAACGGCGACGGCGAAACCAGCCGGGATTTCTGCTACATCGACAATTGCGTTCAGGCCAATATCATGGCGGCCACCGCCGATAACCCGGAAGCTGCCGATCAGGTTTATAATGTTGCCTTTGGTAAGCGAACCAGCTTAAATGAGCTTTACGTTCTGATTCAGGAACGGGTGCAGGCCCATTTTCCAGAGGCGGCCGCAGCAAAACCGATCTATCGGGATTTTCGAGCCGGAGATGTGCGTCATTCCCTGGCCGACATCGGCAAGGCCCGCCATTTGATCGGTTATGACCCAAAATACAGCATAGCGGCCGGTCTTGACGAGGCATCCGCCTGGTATATTAACCGATTCCGATTGGTTTCATAGAGTATTCTCCAAAACTGTTGTGCCATGGCCACCCCTTCCTTCTCATTTTTTCGACGTCGTTCCATTGCCAGGGATCTTGCCTTTGGTCTGACCTGTATCGTCATCCTGGTAACTCTTATCCTAAGCGTTTCATACCGGAGACTCTCCAGTATGAAACTGGCCAGAGATGTTGAAATAAAAGCGGGCCAGATCATCAATGAGGCAGGAGAGATGTTCCTTCTTCCCCTCTATAATTTTGACAATCAGACCCTCAATCATATTGCCCGGGTATACCTTGATGGAACGGATTTTGTTCGCGGTATCACCGTAAAAAATGAATATGGTGATGTCCTGATTGACGAGATCAACGGGTCGAGCAGCAAGCTCATTCGAAAGAGTAAAGTATTGAAGGTTAAGGGCAGGGAAATCGGCACGGTTACTCTTTATTTCAGTGACCAAAAACTTCGAAGCCAGCAACAGGAGACAATTACCACCGGCTTTATTGTAATTGTTATCCTCCTGACAGTCATTGTTGTGGCCATTGATCTCTTTATGCGCCTCTGGTTGACCAAACCGCTCCAACTGTTGACCAGAGGGATCCGAAGAATAGCAGCCGGTGATTATACAAAGCCGTTGCCACCGGCGCCACAGCTGGAAATTAATGCGATTATTGATGAGGTCAATGCCATGGCCGGCAGAATTGCCGAGCAGAAAAAGCAACTCGAAGATTCGGAAAAGAGATATCGCTCCATCTTTGAAGGCTCAATGGAGGGTATTTTCCAGGAAACCCTGACAGGAGAATTGCTGACGGCAAATCCTGCCATGGCAGACATCTTTGGCTATGATTCACCGGAGGAATGCATCGCCTGTTGTACGGATACCGGGCAAGATCTCTGGAGTGACGAAGAGCAGCGCCGACAGCTGGTAGATGAGCTGGAAGAATATGGATTCGTCACCAACTTTCACGCACTGATGCGTCATAAAAAAGGCCGGACCCTGACCATTACCCTGACGGCACGTCTGGTTTGGGACAACGATGGTAAACCGCAGTATATAGAAGGCATGCTGTCCGATATCACCAGGGCGCAACAGATGGAAAATGATCTGCGTCAGGCCCAGAAAATGGAGGCCATCGGTACACTTGCCGGAGGTATTGCCCATGATTTTAACAATATACTGTCGGCCATGTTTGGTTATATCGAGCTTGCCCAGATGCGGGTCGGAGATGATACCAGATTAAAAAAGTATCTTGGTGATTCTCTGACCGCTGCCCGCAGGGCCCGTGATCTGGTGCAGCAGATTTTGACCTTTTCCCGTAAGGCTGATCAGCAGAAAAAACCGTTTCCCATGGTCGTGATTGTAAAAGAGGCCTGCAGACTCCTGCGTTCTTCGATACCGGCTACCATTGAAATAACAAAGGATCTGCAAAGTCAAGCCGTTATCTTTGCCGATCCGACCCAGATCCATCAGGTGGTAATGAATCTCTGTACCAATAGTTATCAGGCCATGGAGGAGAAAGGTGGAACATTGACCATTCGTCTCTATGACCAGGAAATAAAAGATGACCATGACTACTCTGAGTCGGAACTGTCTGTACCGGGAATGTATGCGGTGCTGGAGGTAACGGATACGGGCTGTGGGATGGACGAAGAGACCCGGGAAAAAATATTTGAACCTTATTTCACCACCAAATCCCAAAATCAGGGCACAGGACTCGGGCTTGCCCTGGTACATGGCATAATAAGCAACTGTAAAGGCAGAATTGAGGTCAGCAGCACCCCTGGCGTCGGTACTACTTTTCGTCTGTTTTTACCGGCTATCGACAGACAGACACGGCCGCAGGCCCGCACCATGGTCCCCACCGCGCCTAAAGGTGACGGCCAGACGATCATGCTGGTGGACGATGAAGAACCGGTGCGGGATGTGATGAAAAATTTTCTGGAAGATTCGGGATATACAGTCTTATCGTATGCACGTGGCCGTGATATCCTCAATGCCCTTGAGGCTGATCCCGATAGTTGTGATCTGTTGATCACCGATATGGCCATGCCGAAAATGACAGGCGCTGAGATTGCCCGTGCGGCTTTGTTGATCAAACCCGATCTGCCCATCATTCTCTGTACGGGCTACAGTGCTGCCCTGAATCGACAGCAGGCCAGGGAAATCGGCATTCACGATGTTCTGCAGAAACCTGTGCAGCGCACCCAGTTTTTGCGCGCCATCTACCAGGCGCTTGGGTAAGTT
>CAZURY010000320.1:0-3348 GCA_964623145.1 uncultured Desulfobulbus sp.
ACCTGTGCAGCGCACCCAGTTTTTGCGCGCCATCTACCAGGCGCTTGGGTAAGTTTGTTACTTGTTTTCAGTTAGATAGAGGGCGTTTTTTTAAAAATCCCTGCGTTGATGAATCTCTCCCTTGGAAAACAACGCAAGTTTTATTATCAGCAGTCGGCGGAGTTCGCCGGTACGGTGCAACAGGGCTGCCTCATCTTCTTTGGTGACTGCCCGAAAAAACCGCTCGCAGACCTTCTGTTCCGCCCGCGTCCAGCCGGAGGTGAGTCCTTTCTTCCCCATCGCGCCCAGCTGCAGTTCCGTTTTTTCCTGGTAATTTCTTCGGCCATGCGCCCAGTTGATAATCAAGCTGTAGAACAACAACACCCTGTCCAAAAGAATATACATCAGCTGCACAGACTTGACCGGACCAATTCGCAGTTGCTGATGGTCCAGCCTCACTCCAAGGAGCTTGGTCCCTGTCAGCAGCTCTTTTCCCCTGGCCGCCGTTGCCGCTGCTCCAAGAACGCCGCCAAGGGCGGTAAATATACCCAGTGATGTGCCACCGGCTGCTACATCGATACCAGCGGCCAGAGCCGCACCACTGAGAGCCCCGGCCATGACCAGCTGCGCCCTGGTCAGTCCGAGGAATTGCCAGGTTTTTTCAGCAAATAAATCCTGGTTGAGAATGGAATGGGCCGGAAGCTCCGGGGAAAAAATATTGTGTTTAAAGAGTCGGCGAATCTGTTGATGTGTTGCCTGCTCGCGTTTGCGGACAAAACGACTGAACTTTTCCTGCATCTTTTTGCGAACATTGTCTTCGTTATCCTTTGCGGACAGAGAGACGGTTCGGCGATAGGTTAGAACTTCCTTGAGAAGTGAGATGATAAGATCCGCCGTTTTGCTGTTTCTTGCGGCCCAATCCTCGGCAAATGCCCTGATAACGAATTCGAGAGTTTTCTCAATGGACTGGTCAATGGCTTTCAGGCTTTCCAGGAGGGCGATGCGTTCGCTATAGGTGGCTTGAATTGAATTAAAGATACGTATTGAATTAAAATGTTTACGAAATTCCAGCTGCCATTTTTCCAAAAAACCGGTTTCATTCTCTTTGCAGTTGAGAATCGCCATTCGGGGTCGTCCGGTGAGGCGCAGAATTTCCATCTCCGCCCGGTCCATGTTGCGAACCGGGCGGGAACCGTCAACAACAAAAATGATACCGGCTCCATCGATCAGTGGTCGCAGAAGTCGACAATCATCGTGAAAGGCGGGGTCATTTTCATGGGCGGTGATAAAATCGATCAGCAGTCGTTCATCCGGCCCCTGGTATTTCTGCATCCACTGCAGGGTACGGCGCGGATTCTGAAATCCCGGGGTATCGATAAAGGCGATCACCTCCCGACCATCGACTTTGACCGGGAAACGACGACATTCTTTGGTTTCCCCCGGAATTGGGCTGATCCGTACACTGTCATCCTCGGCCAGGGTTGATAAAACCGATGATTTACCCTCATTGGGATGACCAATCACGGCAAATTCCGGTATACTTCTCTTTCTGTTCATTGGGTAACGAGTCGAATCGATTGCATGTATGGGTCGCCTTTGGCAACTATTCTCTGTTGCCAGATCGCATAATCCTGATCCCGGACCCTGGTGAAAATGGTATGCGATGCTGGTTTGCCGATGAGCGCAATGGTGATCAGAATTTTTTTACCCGTTATCACGCGCAGTTGATCAATGAACGAAAAAAATTCTTCAATGGGAGGCTGCCAGGCCTCCTGCAGGATGACCAGTGAATCAATAGTTGGATCGAGTGTTTGCTCGATTGTGGAGGAAAGCCCTGCTTCATCGACGTCCGGACTGTCAAATGAAAGATATTTTCCGGGTTCCATACCCAGTTGTTGTTTGATAACCTCGGCAAGTTCTTTCCGAGGACAGTCCGTGAAAATTTCTTCGGGAATCAGGATCAGGCACTGTTTGCCGGCTGATACAACATTTTTCCGCTCTTCCGGCTTTATGGTTTTGCGTTGCTGCGTTTCCGGTTGATCGGGAGTAACGGTTGTTGAGAGCCGGGGCGTTAACATTCGATGCAGCACCTGCCTGTGGGCGGCAGAGTCAAACTTGAGACGGTGCAGGAGGAGGTTGCAGGTAAAGCGGCCGCTACAGTACAGTACAAGGCGGGGCAGTAATCCATACACCGCGACGCAGAGGCAGAGAAAGGGCCACCAGGAAACCAGGTTGCCGGTACTCAGCCGATAGATTCCTTCTTTGAGTACCATCTGGCTGCCTTGAATTTGCGCAAGATCGGGATAGGCGATACCAGCAGGCAAAGCCCAGGACCATGGCAGGGCAATGAGCTGCACCAGATGAAAGACGGCCTCTGCTCCCGGTTGCAGAGTTGACTGCCAGCCAAAGGCCACATCCGTACCCACTACTTTAAGGAGAATTGCGGCCTCTACTCCCAGGTTGAAGCCGATTCCGGCAAGTTGCACCAGTAGAAAAAACGGTAATATAAAAATCGGACCATACAGCTCGCCGAATCTATGGACATTGCCGGAAAGGGCGGCCAGCAACCGGCCAGTGGGCCCATGTTCTTGGGTGAAACGACTGATTTTCAATGCCAGAAAAAAGACCACTTTGCGGACAAGGCTATAGGTTAAGGGCAAGGCCGGCCTGGTGCGTAACCGACCGGCCGTCAGAAAAAAGAGGAGAATGACCAGTACAAGGATCTGGCTTACGACAAAAAGGGCCAGAAAGGTGGCCACGTTGACCGGCGTTTTTCCGGAATAGCTTAAGAACGAAAGCGCCATTCCCCAGCCGCCGACAAAGGAGAGAAGAAAAAATGCCCAGGAGCAGATTTTCATCAATTCGCCAAACAGCTGTCCCGGCAACATCCCCTGTCCGTTTTTTTCCTTGCGGATATCTGCGCGTCGGACAGATAACCATCTTCTTAGCAGGCAGGAACGCAGTTCGGTTTCATCATGCTGTGGGCAGGAATCTTTGACGGCAAGATATATCCGTCGATCCCGCTTGCGGGGCGCCTCGTCTTCACCTCTGTCAAGCAGTTCCCGATCCCGGCTGAAGAAAAATTCCAGATCAAGAAGATCTGCAAGCGACCACATCCTCTTCTTCATGATCCCGCTAAAAGTGGTTTGTTCTCTGCAGTTGTACCGACAGCCATCGAGTCGCCCTCAAATTATTCAGGAAGGATAATAGAATTTTCAATCACGTATTTGACAAGGTCAATCGTGTTCTTCATCTTGAATTTTTTTAATAAATTTGCACGATGATGGTCGATGGTGCGTGGGCTCAGGCAGAGGACATCTGCTATCTGTTTACTGGTATATCCTTTGACAACAAGTCCAAGGACGTCCT
>CAZURY010000321.1:0-3335 GCA_964623145.1 uncultured Desulfobulbus sp.
TTTCCAGCTCTTTTTTACCGACCATGGCCATATCCTCACCACCCTGCGCCTGCATAATCCGCTCCATGGAAGACGTCATATACCCGTCGACATTGACAATCATGGCCGGACTCTCCACCAGACGATCAGAGGCCTTAACCTCCTGAATGCGATCACCGAGGGTCTCCTTGAAAAACGCGCACAGCTCAGCCACGGTATCACTGTCAAGTTTTTCCCCCTGCTGCTCACCTTCCTCACTCTTCTGACTCTCGCTCTCACTCTCCGGCAGTCGGAGATCGGCACGATCGGCCGAGACAAGTTTTTTCTCTTCATACTCCCCAAGATGATTGAGGACGAAATCATCAATCGGCTCAAGGGTATAGAGAATCTCGACACCGCGTTTTTTAAACATCTCCACATAGGGACCATATTCCAGGGCGGTTCGACTGGGCCCATTGATATAATAAATGGAATCCTGGCCATCCTTCATCCGTTCAATATACTCGTCAAGGGACGTCAGCTCTCCTGGTTTGGTGGCGGATGATTCAAACCGGAGCAGTTTGCCGAGCTCTTTTTGGAACTCAAAATCCGTGGTTACTCCTTCCTTGATGAAGATGCCAAAAGTTTTCCAGAATTTTTCATATTTCTCCGTATCCTTTTTTGCCTCCTCGGCCAGGAATTTAACAAAGCGCTTGGTGAGCACCTTGCGGATCTTCATCACCAGGGCATTGTCCTGCAGGGCCTGGCGGGAAATATTCAGCGGCAAATCTTCGGAATCCACCACGCCTTTCACAAATCGCAGCCATTCGGGGAGGATATTTTCACTATGCTGGTCGATCAGCACCCGCTGGCAGTAGAGATTCACCCCCGGCTGCATACGCCCCATGCCCAGGGTTTCATAATTTTCCTGCGGCACATAAAGAAGGGCATTTATAGCCAGCGGCGCATCGGCGGAAAAATGCAGCCGGTACAACGGCTCGTCCACAGCATTACCGACAAATTTATAGAATTCCGTATATTCTTCGTCGGTAATTTCACTCTTTGACCTGGTCCAGATTGCCTGCACGGTGTTGACCGTTTTGCCCTCAACCTTGACCGGAAACGGAACAAAGGTCGAATACTGCTTGATGATTCGTTCAATGGTAAACTTGGTTGCATATTCATGGGCGTCATCTTTCAGCTCAATGATGATTTTCGTGCCACGGTGCAAGCCCTCACAGGGCTTGATGGTATACGTGCCGCCGCCATCGGATTCCCACTCATGCCCCTCGCTGCCATCCCAGGAACGGGTCTGAACCCGAACTTTTTTAGCCACCATGAATACCGAATAAAAGCCGACGCCGAACTGGCCGATCAGATTGATATCCTTTTTCGCAGCCTCGGCCAGTTCTTCCAGAAAATTTGTGGATCCGGAATGGGCGATGGTGCCAAGGTTGTTTTCAAGTTCTTCACGGGTCATGCCGATACCGGAATCGGCAATGGTCAACTGGTGCTTTTTATCATCACAGTCAATGGTTATTTCCAGGGGAACGTGGGCGTCAAATTCAGGTTTTTCGGTCAGACTTATATGCCGATATTTTTCCAGGGCATCGGCGGCATTTGATACCAGCTCCCGCACAAAGATATCCCGCTCCGTGTAGAGCGAGTTGATTACAATATCAAGGACTTTTCTTGTCTCCGCCTGAAACTCTCTGGTTTCGACCTGCTCACTGCTCATGGCTCTCTTCCTCTTTTTTTATGGTTGCTCGCACAACTGTTGTCTATATCATATGGTCCTGGTATGTTATGTAGTTTATGCAGGACCTCATTGTTCGGCCAATATAATTAAGCACGATTTGCCGGCTGTCAAGAGGAGACGACAGGGCGCTTTATCCTGCAAGGACGGTTTTGCATGTAACCGTTCACCAAGATGCTGTTTCGCCCGCATTACCAGCATACTGTAAACGTTTACCAGTGCCCCATATTCGTTCAAGCAGGCCAACGAGTCTATAGCCCGCTATGTGAGGAGGCCTGATCGGACGAAGATGGGGTGCTGGTGAACGTTTACTTTTGCATCAGCCGGAATTTTCATATAACCCATCAACCTCAGCTAAATGATCCATGGCAACCCCAAGTTATGATGTACTCATTGTCGGCGCCGGTCTGTCGGGCTTAAGCGTAGCCCGGTTCCTGCGTGATAAACGACCTGAAATCAGCCTTCTTTTACTGGAAAAAAGCAACCTGCCCGGTGGAGCTATCCGCAGTCACAGCGAGGAAGGGTATCTCGCTGAATGGGGCGCCCATGGCTTTCTGGACAACTGCCTGGAAAGCAGGGTCATCGTCCATCTGGCCGGCTTAACCGGTGAAATGGAAAAAGCGCCGCTTGCCGAATTTGTCCGCTATATCTGCCTGAACGGCAAGCTCAACGCCATACCACAGCAACCGGGCGCCATTATCCGGGCGCCCCTGATTTCCTGGCCGTCCAAACTGCGTATCCTTGCCGATCTATGGAAGAAACCCCTGGAGGGTGAGCCCACGGTCGCGGACTGGATACACTACCGGTTCGGCGGCGCCCTGCTCCCCTTTGCCGACGCCGTTTTCACCGGCACCTATGCCGGGGATATCAATCGACTGACCATTGACGGGGTCATGCCCGGAGTTCGGGCGCTGGAGCGGGATACCGGATCGGTGATCAGAGGATTATGGCGGAAAAAGAAACAGGCGAAAAAAAAAGCGGCCCCAAAAAAACAGGGACTACCGGCCATGACCAGTTTTCATGCCGGTATGGGGCGGCTGGCGCAGGGCCTGGCATCGGCCCTGGAGGCAAACAGGGAGATCATGTACCAAACCACTGCCAGGGCCATTGAAAAAACCGAAAACGGCTGGCTGGTACGGACCGGCCAAAACAGTTTTACCTGCCGCCACCTCGTGCTGGCGCTGCCGGTCAATCAATCCCTGCCCCTGTTAACCGACGCCGGCGGCGGGGCGCCACCCCTGCAGGCGGTGCCGGAAGCCCGAATTGCCACGGTAACTCTCGGATTTGGCGATACAGCCGCTATTCCCTTTGGTTTTGGCTATCTGGCCCCGGAATCGGAACAACGTTTTGCCCTGGGAGCGCTTTTTTCCTCCCACATGTTTCCCGGCAGAGCGCCGGCAGGCCATCAACTGCTTGAGGCGCTGGTCGGTGGACGCAGGCATCCTGAACGACTGGAGCTCCCGGATGAAGAACTCATTTCCAGGGTATATCAGGATTTAGGGGAACTCATGGATCTTCCCGAGCCTCCCTCATTTGCCCGGGTCCTGCGACCGGAAAGCTCCATTCCGCAACTCGAAGCCGGCTACCCGGCCCTGCTCTCCTGGCGCAACCGGATACATGG
>CAZURY010000322.1:0-3313 GCA_964623145.1 uncultured Desulfobulbus sp.
CAGCCCATTGCATCTTCAGCAAGGTTTATGTATTCTTTTCCACTCCAGAGCCTTTGTTCCCTGGTAAATTGTTAGGTTTCATTTTGCCGGCGAACATGGTACATCGATAGCCTGACCCGGACATTTCACAGGTTAGCGAGCTCGAAGTCTTTACTTCGTTCCGCTTATCAGTGAGACTCCAGGCAAGCATAGACTCCTGCGTTTTCATGCATTTAGCAATGACCTTTTTGAAAAATCCGGGCTAAGGGTCTGTTAAGAATGGCTACTACTCAACTCCTGCCGGGAGGGTACTTTTAATGTTTTCACTCGACATTCCACCTGCATATACCTTTGATGATGTCCTGCTGGTTCCCTCTGCCTCCGAGGTACTACCGTCTGAAGTGTCTCTTCATACAAGGCTCACCCGTTCAATTCATCTTACCTCACCGTTGATAAGCGCCGCCATGGATACCGTTACCGAACATCGAACCGCCATTGCCATGGCCAGAGAGGGTGGAATCGGTATTATCCATAAAAATATGAGTGTGAAAAGTCAGGCCCGGGAGGTGGAACGGGTAAAAAAATCCGAATCCGGCATGATCATTGACCCGGTAACCGTCACCGAACACCAAAGCGTGGCCGAGGTACAGGCCATCATGAAACATTATAAAATTTCCGGACTACCGGTTCTTCGTGGTGATAAGCTGGTCGGGATTGTCACCAACCGTGACCTGCGGTTTGTCTCGGACCCTGATCTCCATGTCAGTGATGTCATGACCAGTAAAGATCTTGTCACAGTACCCGAAGGCATTGACCTGGAACACTGCAAGGCCCTGCTGCACGAACATCGAATTGAAAAATTACTGGTCGTTGACGGGGCGGGAAATTTGAAAGGACTGATCACCATTAAGGATATAGAAAAAATTAAAAAATATCCAAATGCCGCCAAAGATACAGTCGGCCGTCTGCTTGCCGGTGCGGCAATCGGCGTGGGTCCGGAGATGGAAGAACGAACCGAAGCGCTCATAAAAGCCGGTGTCGACGTTGTGGTACTGGACTCGGCCCACGGCCATTCGGCCGGCATTCTTTCAGCAGTGGCAACATTGCGGGGAACGTTTCCAGACATTGCCATCATCGCCGGTAATGTTGCTACCGCTGAAGGAACAGCGGCGCTGATCAAGGCGGGGGCGGATGCGGTCAAGGTTGGGGTCGGCCCCGGTTCCATCTGCACAACCCGAATAGTGGCCGGTGTCGGTGTCCCGCAACTGACCGCCCTGAAATCCTGCGCAGAAGAAGCGAAAAAAACAGGAACACCCATTATAGCCGATGGCGGCATCAAGTTTTCCGGTGACCTCTGCAAGGCCATAGGAATCGGCGCCCATACGGTAATGATCGGCTCTCTGTTTGCAGGCACCGACGAGACGCCGGGGGAAAGTTTTCTTTTTCAGGGCCGTAAATACAAAGGCTATCGCGGCATGGGATCCCTTGGAGCCATGAAAAAAGGCTCAAGTGATCGATATTTTCAGGACCGTGAAAATGAACCGTCAAAACTGGTGCCCGAGGGTATTGAGGGCAAAGTTCCCTATAGGGGACCGATTGCTGAAATGATCTATCAACTTCTTGGCGGCCTGCGTTCGGGCATGGGGTATACAGGAGCGGCAACCATTGATGAACTCCATAAAAGGGCCCGCTTTGTCCGTATTTCCCCGGCCGGTCTGCGGGAATCCCATGTTCACGATGTCATCATCACCCGTGAGGCGCCAAACTACCGGACAGAAGGTCTGTAAGAATCATGGGAATTACATGATAAATTCAACCTTAACTTAAAAAAAATGTCGATCCATAACGAAAAAATTCTCATCCTTGATTTTGGTTCCCAGACAACCCAGCTTATTGCCCGCCGAATCCGCGAGCAGAAAGTCTATTCAGAAATTCACCCGTATACCATAACACTGGATCAAATCAAGGCCATGCAGCCATCGGGAATTATTCTCGGGGGCGGACCGGCAAGTGTCTACGATGAAGATGCGCCTGTTTCCGATCCCGCTATCTTTGAACTCGGCGTACCGGTACTCGGTATCTGTTACGGAGCGCAACTGATGATGCAGCAGTTGGGTGGCCGGGTTGAAACGGCGAAAAAACGAGAATTCGGCAAAGCGGAACTCTCCATTACTTACACCGCCGGCCTGTTTGCCGGCATGGAAACAGCGCCAGGCCACTACCAGGTTTGGATGAGTCACGGAGACCGGATTGAAGAGCCGGCGCCCGGCTTTGTTGCCACGGCTGCCAGCCCCCATTCTCCCTATGCAGCCCTCAAACATGAGGAAAAACCCTTTGTGGCCGTCCAGTTTCATCCGGAGGTCGCCCATACCCTGATCGGCAACGATATACTGCGAAATTTTATCTTTGGCATCTGCAACTGTCATCCCACCTGGACCATGCACTCATTCATTGATGCCACGGTAGCGGAAATCAAAAACAAGGTCGGATCAGACAAGGTTATATGCGCCCTTTCAGGTGGCGTGGATTCCTCGGTGACGGCTGCTCTTGTCCACCGGGCCATTGGTGATCAGCTGACCTGTATTTATGTAAATAACGGCCTCATGCGGACAGGGGAATCGGAAAGCGTACTCCGATTCTTCCGGGAAAAAACCGATCTTACCGTTATCGACGTTGATGCCACGGATTACTTTCTTGGTGAACTTGACGGTATCGCCGATCCTGAAGAAAAACGTAAACGCATCGGTTTTGGTTTCATTAAAATTTTCGAGGCAGAGGCCGGCAAACTTGGAACAGTCAAATATCTGGCCCAGGGCACCCTGTATCCCGACGTGATTGAATCGGTTGTCTTCCGCGGTAACGCGCCGATCAAATCCCATCATAACGTGGGCGGACTGCCCGAACGTATGCAGATGGAACTCATCGAACCGTTGCGCGAACTGTTCAAGGACGAGGTCAGGGAGCTGGGACTGGAACTCGGCATGCCGGAAGAGGCCATTTTCAGGCAACCCTTTCCAGGGCCGGGGCTTGGTATTCGAATTATGGGCGAGGTAACCCGGCAGCGGCTGGACATCCTTCGCCAGGCTGATGTCATTGTCCTGGAGGAGATGAAAGATTCCGGCTGGTACCGTAAGGTCTGGCAATCTTTTGCCGTTCTTCTCCCTGTTCAAACGGTGGGAGTTATGGGCGATGGCCGCACCTACGAACATGTAATCGCCATCCGCTCCGTTGACAGCCGTGACGCCATGACCGCAGACTGGTCGCAACTGCCCTATGACCTGCTGGGACGTATCTCCACCCGGATAATCAATGAGGTTCGGGGCGTCAACAGGGT
>CAZURY010000323.1:0-2051 GCA_964623145.1 uncultured Desulfobulbus sp.
ATTTCTTAACCTCTGTGGTAATAGAGGCGGCGTCAAGCCCTTGAGCCGCATACAGCTCGGCAGGTTTACCAGAAGACCCGTAACGGCTGACTCCCAACCGGCGTAATATCCCGGTTTTTCCTTGTTCCATCAAAGTAACGGCAACACTGGCGCCCAATCCGGTTTGAACATGATGGTCTTCAACCGTTATTATCGGCCCGATTTCAGAGGCCTCAAGAATACTTTGAACATCAAGGGGCAAGAGAGACGCCATGTTCATCACCCCCACGGAAAAACCGTCATCCTGGAGGGTTTGCCAGGCATCCATACAGGCGGGAGTAAGCGCGCCATAGGTAATGATAGTGGCATCCGTGCCCCGACGCAGCCAGTCAGCCCGACCCGGGGAAAAAACATAGTCGGTATCATAAAAGGGCTTTCCATCTTCGGTCGTAATAATCGGGGTTTTTGATCGGCCCATACCAACAAAATGATTCCCCGGCTCAACGGCAATACAACGTATGATCCGATCTGTTTGATTTGGATCAGCAGGCATGAACACGGAAAAACGAAAGAAATTTTTGAACAGGCCCAGGTAGTCAATACACTGGTGGGTTGGCCCATCTTCGCCGACATCCAAACCGACATGGGTGGCAACTATTTTGAGATTGGTATGATTAAAATCACTGAGACGATTTTGATTATATACCTCGGAAACGGCAAAGACGCCAAAGGTTGAAAAAAAGGTAACCAATTTTTCACAACTCATTGCTCCGCTCATACCTGCGGCATGGTGCTCCTGGATACCTGCTTCAAAATAGCCGGCAGGACTGTGTTTATGAAAAGCTCCCATTTTCACCGAGCCTTCAAGGTCACAGGAAACGCCGGTGATTACCGGCGGTCGCCCCTTCATATTATTGGCCTCGGCTAAGCCGAGCAGGGCGTTGCCGTACGCAGACCGATTATCGATCATGGTTTCGGCATCATAAAGGATGGGCTCCCCTGGATTGATCTCTGGATAATCGGTGCGCGGTTCCATAATTGTATTTTTCCGCACCGGTTGACGTCGTTTCTGCTGCCACTGTTCATAGCTGTTCTCAAAACCCAGCTCGGCAAGTCCATCTGCCAACAGATCAGGAGTCAAGGGAGAGCCATGGTATTTAGCCTTGTTTTCCATAAAAGAAATGCCCTTGCCCATTACGGTGCGGGCAAGAATCATAACGGGAACTCCGGTTGAATTCAGGTAGGCTGTTTTCAGAGCCAGAAATATATCATTATAATCATGGCCGTCAATACGCAGTACCTTCCAGCCCAGGGCCTCATACAGCTTCCCTATGGACTGGGGCATTATCTCTTCCGTCCTGCCGCATATCTGCAGGTGGTTACGGTCAATAATGATGGTCAGGTTATCCAGCTTATACTTGTGGGCATAACGAAGAGCTTCGGTAATCTGTCCTTTCTGATGTTCACCATCTCCCATCAGGCAGAATACCTTATTCTCAAGTTGTTTGATCTTAAATGCCTGGGCCATGCCAACAGCAGTACTCACCCCCTGGCCAAGGTTTCCGGTATCCCATTCCACTCCGGGAACAATTGTTTCAACATGTCCCGGAAACCCTGAACCGGTCCTGCGAAAACCGGAGAGAAAATCGTCTTCTGAAAAATAACCGTACTCGGAGAGTACCGAATAGACACCTGGCGATATATGGCCAATGCTCTGGACCAGACGATCGCGACCATCCCAACGTGGGTTGTCGGCATCATGTCGAATCATGCCGTAGGCAACGAGCATAATATCGAGCGAAGACAGTGAGCCGCCGGGATGGCCGGAAGCAGCAAGTGAAGTGGAAAGCAGAATACGTCGGGCACATTGCCTTCGCATTTCCTGCAGTGTAGAAATCTGCTGTTGGGAAAGATTGTCCTGCTGGACGTCAAGTTTAAAGGTCATAGGAAGCTCCGGTGTTCACCATCCATGCCGGCAGTATAAAAAAATCTGCTTGCAGAAAGTGACATACAATGAAATAGTGTCAGATTTGCCGGTGTCGTATACAGCAGGACACCGATGATGGAAAGCA
>CAZURY010000323.1:2151-3310 GCA_964623145.1 uncultured Desulfobulbus sp.
GTGCTTTATACCATTATACAGGTTCATAAGGTGATCATATTATGCGATGAAAGCATGGGATTCTTATACTACAATGCAAGATAAACTCAACAGTAAAATCCCGGATGCCCCGGGAGGAAATGCCGGGAAAAAATCATGCCCCTGATGTCATTTCTTTGTGACAATCCGTATATTCTCGCTCCGCTGGCAGGCTATACGGATTTGGCCTTTCGCCTTCTCTGCCGTGAACTGGGCGCAGGGCTCTGCTTCACCGAAATGATCAGTTGCCATGGCATGGTGTACGGACAGAAAAATACCCTTGTCCTGCTGCAGACTTGCACGCAAGACCGTCCCCTTGGGGTACAGCTTTTTGGCTCGGACCCCAAAACCATGGGCGAGGCAGCTGGTTTAATTTCCAGAGATCATGCTGATTTCATCGATATAAACATGGGCTGTCCGGTTCGAAAAGTGACGAAAAAAGGAGCCGGCGCTGCGCTGATGAAAGATATGGCCCTGGCAAAGGACATAATTCAAGAGGTTGTTGCCTGTTCCAGGCTGCCGGTTACGGTCAAATGCCGGAGTGGTTGGGATAATAATAATATCACAGCCCCACTCTTTGCGAAAATGGCTGAAGATGCAGGGGCCTGCGCCGTTACCCTCCACGCCCGCACCTGGAAACAAGCCTTTTCCGGTAAAGCGGATCGGCAAGTTATTAAAGAGGCACAACAGGCTGTTTCCATACCGGTTATAGGAAATGGTGATATTCTGCACTACCTGGACGGCAAGCGAATGCTTGCCGAAACAGGATGTGCCGGCGTGATGATCGGTCGTGGAGCCCTTGGCAATCCGTGGGTATTCTCGCCACAGGGGCGTCCGGATACGCTTCATGAGAGACTGCCTGTTATCCGTCGTCACCTGGAACTGGCTGAAAAATATCTGCAGGTTGAAAAGATGCTCTTTCGCCTGAAAAACCATGTCGGCAGATACCTGAGCGGCCTTCCCGGAGCAAGTCAAATACGCCAGGATATCATGCAACAGAAATCATTTACCGAACTTACATCTTTTTTCGATGCTTTATAATCCAGCCCGCATGTTTCACAAAGATCGTAGCGAAAAGTCTGAAAGCGCCGGAGATTCAGCGTTTGACACAGGAAATTGTTTGCAGGCATACCGGCAGTAT
>CAZURY010000324.1:0-3309 GCA_964623145.1 uncultured Desulfobulbus sp.
ATTCATTTGAAAGGCACAGAAAACAGGCGCTTGACAATGCTATGTACCTGTTTTTACGCAGGACATTAATGTGACAAAGTAGAATTAAAAGAGGAGCATTTTTGTTTGAGAGCCAGGCATGCAAAAAGGCAATTTTTCAAGGTACCCCTTACATGATGGCCCTGACGGCTGTCTCGGCGTAAGAAATAATCCTGGACGGAAAAACCCCCATAAGGACAATAATGACCATCAAGGCTGTTCCGGTAATCTTTGTCAGGGGATTGATTGCGACCATAGCCCTGTCTCCGGCATCGGTGGTATAGGCGGTTTTTATAACCGACAGGTAGTAATAGATGGCAATTCCGGCATTGATAGCCGCCAGGATTACGGGAACCAAGAAGCGCGGCCCCTCTTTCAATACTCCGGTAAGTAAGAGAAATTCGCCGGTAAATCCCACCATGGGCGGAATGCCTGCCAGGGCAAAAAGGCCAAGAGCAAGAAGCAATGCCAGCATGGGCTGACGTTTATGCAGACCGGTGAGGTCCAGGATGGAGAGGTTCTCTCCCTTTTCGGCAACATGGCAGAGTACGGTGTAGCAGGCGATATTCATGAACACGTAGCCGGAAATATAGTACATGGCCATGGCATAACCGCTGGTCTTCATTGTCAACAGGCCAAAGAGGATGAAACCGGCATGGGCAATACCGGAGTAACCCAGCATTCTCTTTACGTCTGTCTGGACCAGGGCAATCAAGTTGCCGTAAAACATGGAACAAAGGGCCAACACCATCATCAGGTTGACAAGCACATGCGCATCAGAAGGCACCAGGAGCACAAAACGAATCAACAGGGCAACGGCCCCGAGTTTGGGCACGGTGGCGACAAAAGCTGTTGTTTCATTGGCCGCGCCTTCATAAACATCCGGCACCCAGAAATGCATGGGAAACAGGGCCAGTTTATAAAAAAAACCGACAAGGACCATGGCAACGGCAAAAAAAGCTGCCGGCCTGGAAGCCGTCTGCCGCAGACCGACTGCAATATCTCCGAGATAGGTTGTGCCGGTAAGACCGAAGATGTAGCTCATCCCGTACAGCATAAATCCGGTGGCCAGAACACCAAAAAGAATATACTTAATTCCGGCCTCCATCTGTTCGCGGGTTCCGCTTCGCTCATCACGCATGGGCACCATCAGGTACAGAGAAAAAGAAGAAAGTTCCAGAGCGACAAAGAGGGTAATGAGCTCGGTGGCGCTGACAAGAAGCATCAACCCCAGGCAGCTGAGAAAAAGGAACATATAGTATTCAGGGCGAACGCGGCGGTCGATTCCACTCATCTTTTGCCCTCCGGCAAGGACAAAAAACAGGCCCGAGCTGATCATCAGTTTGAAAAACTGGGAAAAACTGTCCACCTGCAGACAACCGTCAAACAAGGCCGCCTCCTGACCCAAGGTTGTCAAAATAGTGACAAAGACAAGCGCAGCAAAAAAAACAGCCCCATTCCTCATCTGGGCGGCATCAAGATGTCGGCTCAGGCTCAGCGCAAAAAAAGACAGAGCGGCCAGCACAAGCGCCAGTTCCGGCAGTATAGTCATCATTTCCTCACTGTTTTCTCACTTCTTCATCACTTCGTAAGCGTTCACCAGCACCTCATCTTCGTCCACTTTGAACTTCTCGAATAGCACCAGTATGCTTCAAAGTCCAAAATGAACAAATCTAAGGCACTGGTGACCACTTACAGGCCTGAGATATGTGAAACGTTGTCGTCCAGGTGAACGTTTGCCATCACTTCAATACCACTGCAGCTACATGTGCGCCGTCCATACCATGCAGTTGTTCCAGCAGATGTATGACCGAGGTATGGATCAGGTCAAGAAAAGGCTGTGGAGAGAGTCCGATCCAGAAGACAAAGACCAGAAAAGGCGCAAGCGTTATAATCTCTCGAAAATTCAAATCCTTCAAATACGATTGATCGGGGTTATCAACGCCTCCCCAGATAATCTTCTGCAGCATGCGCAGCATATAGGCGGCGGCCAGGACCGCACCGGGGATAGCCGCCAGGGCAAGGGGAATATTTTCCTTAAAGACACCCGCCAGTATTAAAAATTCGCCGATAAAGGAATTCGTTCCCGGAAAGGCAAAAGAAGAGAGGGCAAAAAAGGCCAGAAAGCTGACATACCAGGGCATGAATTTGCCAACGCCGGTGGCGAGCCGAAGTTCCCGGCTATGGGTGCGTTCATAGATCATACCGACGCAGAGAAAAAGAGCGCCGGTGGTTACGCCGTGGTTGATCATCTGCAGAATGGCGCCTTCAATCCCATTGGGATTAAGAATAAAAATACCCAGGGTGACAAAACCCATATGGCCGACACTGGAATAGGCAACCAGTTTTTTCATATCATGCTGGGCAAGCGCTGTAAATCCGCCATAAATAATACCTGCAATGGAGAGCCAGAGGACATACGGCGCCAGCATAAAAGTGGCGGCCGGGGTTATCGGCAGGCAGAACCTCAGCATGCCATACGTTCCCATTTTTAAAAGAACCGAAGCCAGAATAACCGAACCGGCGGTGGGTGCTTCAACATGGGCGGCGGGCAGCCAGGTGTGGACCGGAAACATGGGCACCTTGATGGCAAAAGCCAGGAAAAAAGCTGAAAATACCCAAAGCTGAAAGCCTGTAGAGTAATGCTGCCACATCATATCCGGGATAAAAAAGCTGCCGTTTTTGAGATACAGGGCAATGATGGCGACCAGCAGGAAGACCGAACCGGCCAGGGTATAGATAAAAAACTTGATCGAAGCATAATCTTTTCTCGGCCCGCCCCAAACGGCAATAAGAAGATACATGGGAATAAGCATGAACTCCCAGAAGACCCAGAACAAAATAAAATCCAGGGCCACGAATAATCCGACCATGGATACCTGCATTATCAACATGCAGAACATGAACTGAGTTACCCGGGTTTTTATATACCGCCAGGAGGCCAACACGCAAAAGGGCATGATCAGGGTGGAGAGCAGGACCAGCAGAATGGAAATACCGTCAACTCCTAGAATATAATTGATGTTCCACTGGGGGATCCAGGGATGCACTTCGGCAAACTGAAATTTGACCGTTGCCGGATCAAAACCCTTGAGTAAAAGAAGAGAAACAGCAGCCTCAATTAGAGTTGCTGCCAGGGCCCAGTATCGAGCAAATTTTTCACCGGGATAAAAAAGCAGGACAAACGCCGCCCCGAGAGGAAAAAAAATCAGAAAACTGAGCAGGGGAAATCCACTGTGTATAATCAGACTATTCATGATCAGGAATCCTCGTCAGTTTATCAGAAAACAG
>CAZURY010000325.1:0-3304 GCA_964623145.1 uncultured Desulfobulbus sp.
TTTTTGTTTGTGACCCGTACCTGTGATTTAAAATGGCTGCTGATATCCATTCCGTTGCACCCGAAGTCGTGGTTGAATTCCTCTCCGGAATTATGCCCTTTGACGGGCTTGATGATGCAATACTGCATGAGGTTGCCCGTCATGTGCGGGTGGATTTTTTCCCCAAGGGTACCCGATTGTTCACCGCCGGCGAAACCGAGCCGACCCATCTTTATCTCATTCAGCGCGGCGGGGTAAAATCTTTCCTTACCGATGATGAAGGAGAGGTAACGTTGAAAGATTATCGGGGCGAGGGGTCTTATATAGGGGCATTACCGATAATCCGTGGAACAAAGGCAAATCTTGATATCGAAATGGTGGAAGATACCTTTTGTTTTCTGCTGCCGCGCGAGGTTTTTCTGGATCTGATCAATAAGCAGCCTGGTTTTGCCCAGTTTTATTTAAAGAGTTTTTCGGAAAAGATCGTCAATACCGCTTATACGGAGTTGCGCCGCCATCGCATGACCAGACGCGGTGATGAGGAGATGTATCTTTTCACAATGCAGGTCGGCGATATCATCAAGGATACACCGAGAAAGGTTGCGGTAAACGCAACCATTCAGGAGGCAGCCCGGGCCATGGCCGAGTACCGGATCGGGTCTTTGCTCATTCATGACCCGGGTGATGAAGAACAGATTGTCGGCATCATCACCGACCGGGACCTGCGCAACAAGGTTATTGCCGAGGGTCTTGACTATCGGCAGCCGGTGAACAGGATTATGACCACATCAGTGGCCACGGTTCTTTCAAAATCCACCTGCTTTGACGCCCTGCTCAAAATGATGACCACTGGTATTCACCACCTGGCGGTTGAACGCAAGGGCAAGATAATCGGCATTGTCACCTCCCATGATATTATGCTCCTGCAGGGTACGTCCCCCTATTCCCTGTTTAAGGAGATCGGTAAGCAACGAAAGATTCAGGGATTGTATCCGTTGTCCCAGAAGATTCCCGATATTATCAGGAATCTGATCAAGGAGGGGGCCAAGGCCGGCAATATCGCCCGGATGATTTCTCTTTTAAATGATCAGATTCTTGAGCGGTTATTGACGCTTCTTGAAGATGAACTCGGGCCGCCACCTGTCGCCTACTGCTGGTTGCTCATGGGCAGTGAAGGGCGACGGGAGCAAACCTTTAAAACTGATCAGGACAATGCGATTATCTATGCCGATCCCAAAGATGAGACGGAGGCAAGGGCGGCACAGGAGTACTTTTCGACTCTTGCCGAAAAGGCAATCGATCACCTTGTCAACTGCGGTTATCCGCTTTGTCCCGGGGAAATTATGGCGAGAAATCCGAAATGGTGCCAGCCTGTTTCGGTATGGAAGGATTACTTTGCCGGCTGGATCGGTACCCCTGACCCTGAAGAGCTGCTGCACGTGACCATATTTTTTGATTTTCGTCCCGGCTTCGGCAAGAGTGCGCTGGCCGATGATCTACGGAAATACCTCAACAAACAGAGCCGGCGTCAGGAGATTTACCTGCTGCATCTTGCACGGGAATGCATGGCGGTCAGGGCTCCGCTTTCGTTTTTTAAGAGTTTTATCGTCAACAAGAATGGCGAACACCGGAACAAGCTTGATATCAAGACCAAGGGATTGACCCCCTTTGTTAATTTTGCCCGTGTTCTGGCGCTGAAATATGGAATAAATGAGACAAACACCCTGTCGCGCCTGCATGTTCTTTCCGAGGAAGGGCATATATCCGAGGAGCTCTGGGCCACGGCCCATGATGCCTATGAACTGCAGATGCAGTTGCGTCTCATTCATCAGTTATCCCAGATTGAAGAGGGGGTTCTGCCTGACAATTATATTGATCCTGGCCAGCTTTCCGATCTGGAGAAGAAAATGCTTAAAGAATCCTTTGAGGTTGTAGAGCGGCTTCATGCTGTCTTGAGATCTCTTTTCGGGACGGGGTAATACAGTGGCTCTTCGTGATTTTTTTCCCGGCTTTCGAAAAGTTCATCCTGCTCTGGAAAAAAACAGGCAGCTGTTTAAGGATTTCGGCCAGGGTGGACTGCTTACCGATTATCGGTTCGTGGTCTTTGACACTGAACTTACCGGGCTGAATAAGAGAAAGGATGAGATTATCTCCATCGGCGCCGTCAGGGTGGTCAATCTGCAGATTGAACTGAGCCAGACGTTTCATTGCTTAATTCGGCCTGATAACATCGATCCCAATGCTGCCACCCTTGTTCACCGGATAACGCCGGAACAACTCCGTGGGGCGCCACCCATGCAGCAGGTTCTACCCGAATTTTTAGATTTTTGCGGTGATGCTTTACTCGTTGGTCATTTTGTCGGCATTGATATGCATTTTTTGGGAAAGGCGACCCGTAAGTATCTCGGCGGCATGGTTTCCAATCCAAGTGTGGATACCATGCGCCTGGCCAGGGGGTATAAAGAGGCTCAATGCCTGGATCATTTCGGGGGTTGTGATCAGTCGCAGTCCTATAATCTTGACTTTTTAAGCGATGAATTCAACCTGCCCCGGTTCAAACCCCACGACGCATTGGAAGATGCTCTGCAGACGGCCTATCTTTTTTTATTCTTAATAAAGAAATTGAAGCATGGCGGGATCAGAACATTGAAGGAGCTCTATCTCGCCGGTCGGATTCTCAGCCTTATGGGTCGGGGATGAAAAAAGCGACAGGTGAGCCTGTGGATGTTCGTTATTCCGATTATTTATGCGGGAGGAGATTGGGTGAAAACGCCCTGTAACACGTGTTTTTGCCTGTTTTTCGCCTGGGTAAGTCCTTGACAGCTGTACAAAGAACAAGGTATACACACATTTCAAACTGAATGAACCTTCATGCATTTGCAATGAAGATCATCAGACAGGCGTTTTACCCAAGGTCGGGAACAACAGGATGATGTGTCCGGATATTGTGAGCTCCCGATAAAAAAATGGTGTGGCAGGTTAATTACAGTGGCGGATATCTATTGTTCACGCTGTCATTGGTTTGATAAGTTCCGGAGGATTCCGATACTATGAAGCGAGACATTTGTGTTTCGTTGTACCAAGAAAGAGGAGGATTGTATGAGTGAAAAAACGGAGTACTGGAGGGCGAATATACGACTGGTTCTCGGATGCCTGGTCGTCTGGTTTATCGTTTCTTACGGCTGTGGTATTTTTTTGGCCCCGGCATTGAACCACATTCGCATTTTGGGCGGTTATCCGCTCGGGTTTTGGTTTGCACAACAGGGATCAATTTATGCCTTTGTCGTGCTCATCTTTTTCTACGCCTGGCGTATGAATCAGCTTG
>CAZURY010000326.1:0-3302 GCA_964623145.1 uncultured Desulfobulbus sp.
GAAAAGGAATTCAGCCGGGATTATTGATCGTTCGTAACCGTTCACCGAGATGATGTTTAGTCTGTATTACCTGCATAATATAAACGTTCAATCGATTTTATTGGATGTGTCATGGATATTTACGCTATACTGAAATAAAGATGTATTTCAAAGATCCCTGAAAATGTGAGCGTACAGTGGACGTATTTATAGCAAGGCAGCCAATATTCACCAGCAACAAACGTGTATATGCCTATGAATTGCTTTTTCGAGAATCCATGGGGGCAAAACTTGGCCGGGTGAACGGCAACCGGGCAACCACCAGCGTATTGTCCAGCGCCTTTTTAACCGAGGGTATAGAAAAGATATCCGGGAATAAGCCATGTTTTATTAACTTTACCCAATGGTTACTCGGTAAGGATATCGCCGCTTTTTTTCCAAAAACGAAAATCGTCGTTGAAATCCTGGAGGATGTTGAACCTAACCAAGGGGTTATAGAAGCCTGCAGGGTTCTGTCGGATCAGGGTTATGTGATTGCCCTTGATGATTTTGTGTATGCGCGTAAGCTCGAGCCATTGATTGAGCTGGCGGATATTATCAAAATAGACTTTCGCCTGTCGACCATTGATGAGATAGAACGGATGCTTTATCGGATGTCACGGCATCAGCTTAAATTTCTTGCAGAAAAAATTGAAACTTATGAGGAATTTGATAAGGCGTTAAAACTTGGTTTTACCTATTTTCAAGGCTATTTTTTCAGCCGACCGCAAACACTTCGCATCCGTGAGGTAGCCTCGGTTAAAGTTAATCTGATCAACCTTCTTGCCGAGGTGAACCGGAAAAATACAACTGTCGATCGACTGGACGCCATTATTTCGATGGATCTCGGGATCACCTATAAGCTTCTGCGTTATATCAATTCCGCCTATTACTATTTGCTTCATGAGGTAACCTCGGTGCGGCAGGCCATTATTTATCTTGGCGCCCGGGAGATCCGTCGTTTCGTCACCCTGGTCATTATTTCGGAACTGGCCGCTGATAAACCTGAAGAACTCATACGGCTCTCTATTATTCGCGGTCGGTTTTGCGAGCGTCTTGCCGAATCAGTTGATCCTCCTGTTGATAAATCCGATCTTTTTCTGCTGGGCTTATTTTCTCTGCTCGATGCGCTGCTTGATACACCCATGAAAGAGATCATGGACTCCCTGCCGCTTGCTGATACCGTCAAGGAGGCGCTTGTGGACAAGCAGGGAATCCTTTTTCCTTATCTGCAGCTTGTCATTTCCTATGAACGGGGCCGTCATTCAAGATGTGTGGATTTGTTGCAGGAATTCCATCTTTCAGGGCCGGATATCACAGAACATTATATTGCAGCGGTTCAGTTTGCCGACCTTGTCTGTAATGGAACATGATGATGGTATTAATCTGGATATTTCACAAAGGTCGTTGTGAAATGCGTGAAAGTGGCGGTTTCAAGAAGAGAGGTGCAGGGGGTTTTTGATGGAGGGGAGAACTGATATACACATACCGTTTTCCGAGTTGAGCTTTTCCTTCTCCCGCAGCTCCGGGGCAGGGGGGCAGAATGTCAACAAGGTGAATACCCGAGTTACCCTTTCTTTTGATGTGCTCCGCTCGCCGTCTTTAAGTGATCGGCAGAGGCAGCTTGTCTGCAGACGCCTTGCCGGCAGGATCAACAGGAAAGGTATACTGCAGGTTTCCTCTGATTCCCATCGAACCCAGGGAGCAAACAGGGAGGAGGTCATCCGCCGTTTTTATGCTTTGCTGCAGGGGGCAGTTCATGAGCAGAGACCGCGTCGAAAGACCGGAACGCCCAAACGTGTCAGGCAGCGGCGACTGACGACCAAGAAGATGCGTGGCCGTCTGAAAAAATTACGCACAAAGAATATCAGCGACCAGGAGTAGTGTCCTTTCGTCGATCTTTATCCTCGATTACGATGAAATTTAAGGTTGTGTGGACGGTGAACAGGGGAAAAAGGAGGGCCATGAACAGGATATTGACGATTGGTACCAGGGTGATCAGAGCAGGCAGCAGACCAAGGCGAAAAGCCCTTTTCTTATGCGTAGTTATCCAGGATATTTTGCGACCGAGACTCCAGCGGCGGTTTGAGGCGGGGTAATCGACAAACATCAGGGCTGAGTAAAAGGTATACAGGAGAAAGACCAGGCCCTGGCCGATGACCGGGACAAAGTTGACGATCAGGGCAATAATGGTGACCAGCAGCCCGAGAATTCCAATTTTGCATCCCTCAATGAGATCAATGAAAATACCCTGAAGAGAGAGACCTGATACAGTGTTTAATATACCGCCATGGTATTTTTTTTCCGTGGCTGTGGCCAGAAAGACATAGCCGGGACAGGTCAGGCAATAGGCGATCAGAAAGGCCAGATAAAAGGCCGTGACCCTTGAGATAGCAAGAAAAAGATATTTAGCGGCAAGCCAACCTCCGGTCAGGATCCAGCCCAAAATTCCTTGATGCTGCGGAGGCTGTTGAAAAAAATTCCCGGTCCAGATGTCAACAAAATGGATGGCTTCAATATAGCCCAGCCATGTCAGCGCACCGGTGAGAAGAACCAGCAGGAGACTCCAGCCGAGCAGTTGCGGACTTTTTACAAGAAAGGCCAGGGAGCGGGGCAGGGAAATCCATGGCGCCCTTGATGAATGATTGTTTATCGAGGATCTGTTCACGCTCGCCGTTGTCGTTGTTGTAACCTGCAGGAATGACTATATATCGTTCATTCTATGGTGCCTAAGGGTTGAAATGCAGGCACGGTAAATCCGGCAGAATACACCGCTGAGTATCATTCATCAAGGGGTGAAATGTTGTTTTTCAGGCGGCCTGTGCCTTGCGCCAACCGGCTTTTTTCAGGCGTTCTATCCGGGCAATATTCCAGCTGCTGATTTTCCGGAGATAGTCTCCGGGATCACTCTGCTGCAGTTTCATTATCTCCGCCCGTTCATCAAGAATATCCTGTTTTTCTCCCGGATACATTTCCAGCCAGCAGGCGTACCCCATGTCAAAAATATACCCCGGCCTTACCTGTTCCGCGTCAACCGTCAGTTTGGATATGGTAAGGAACCGGGCCAGATCCATATCATATTCAATAACCCAGCCATTGTCAGCCACCATGGTTCCCTGATCCACATCTATCCGGTCGGAACATTCCGGACAATACAGTTCACTGATCACCTCGGGACTGAGGATATTATCCCGAAGATGAAACTGGGCGCTGTGCTTGCCGCAATTACATGTTTTTCGTACTTCCTGGCACATGGTATCACCATTGTATTGAGTTTATATTTA
>CAZURY010000327.1:0-3296 GCA_964623145.1 uncultured Desulfobulbus sp.
GCCAGCCCGACCCGCAGCTGGGAATAGTTTTTCTTGGGATGACCATGGGACAGGTACTGAGTTTCAGCATGTTTATCTTTGGCTTGCTGCTTTACTTTATCCGAAAATCGCCCACGAAGTGATGCCGATGCGGGCTATTTTCATGCTTCGAAGTCTTCGCTTATCTGTTGTGGCTGTGACGTTAATAAATTTGATCCAGCCTTGTTGGTTTAGCCTCTTCCTTACCGTACAAAAAAAATTCATCAGCATAGAATAAATAAATATAATAGAAAAAAAATGGTGCGTAAAAATAGACTCAGACGTCGTGGTAAAAGTCATGCCGGACGAAACATACTGTTCACGTTGTTGCTTCTTCTTGTTGCCGGAATTGCTGCGGCCGCATTTATTCTTTTTGAGACCGAAAAGCCGACCGTCACCATTGGCAGGGAAATCAGCTTTCTTGGCTCCCATATGGAAATACCCTTTATTGCCGGAGACAAGAAAAGCGGCCTGGGCTCAGTGGTTTTTGCCATTGAGCAGAACGGGCAACAAAAACAACTTTTTAATCGAACATTTCAACGAAAAGCATGGTTTGGCACTGCCGGGCCGCACACTCTTAAGGAAACCGTCGCCATAGATGTACGGAAGGCAGGAGTTAAAGACGGCAAGGCAACGCTGATTATTTCAGCCAGGGATTTTTCATTAAACGGTATGTTTAAAGGGAATGAAACCGTCCTGCGCCTGCCGGTAACCGTTGATACCCTTCCTCCCAGGGTGGCCATTGACCATGCCCAGCAATATATTCGTCCCGGTGGCTCGGGTATTGTAACCTATACCCTTTCAGAACCCGTTTCCAAACATGGGGTTGAAATTGATAATCTTTTTTTCCCGGGTTATCCACTGGGCAATGGGAAACGATTTATCGCCTATATTGCCCTGCCCTGGGACAGCGGCAGACCGGAAAAAACACAGGTAATCGGTATAGACGAGGCCGGAAATATCGGCAAGGCCCTTTTTGCCGTCAATCTCAGAAAAGTTCCTGAAAAAAAGGATAGAATCAATGTCAGCGAAGGCTTTTTAAAAAGGAAAATACCTGAATTTGAAGCCCATTATCCGGAGTTGACGGGAAGCATGCTTGAAAAGTATATTTTTATAAATAATGAAATCCGCAGACGTAATGCCGAGACGATTAAAAAGATGTGTCAATCTCCTTCTCCGGAAATGCTCTGGCATGATCGTTTCATTCGCATGCCGGGCGCCGGTAGAGCCGGATTTGCCGACCAGCGTACTTACTATTATAAAGGCAAAGTCATAGACCATCAGACGCATCTTGGCATGGATATCGCCTCGACTGCCCGGGTAGCTATCAAAGCCGCCAACAGCGGTAAAGTTGTCTTTGCCGATTACCTGGGCATCTATGGCAATACCGTAATTCTCGACCACGGCCAGGGAATATTCAGTTTATATGCGCATCTCAGCCGCATTGACACTTCTCCTGGGGCATTGGTGGCGAAAAATGCAGTTATTGCCCATTCAGGTGCAACCGGCATGGCTGGAGGCGATCATCTTCATTTTTCCATGTTGATTCACGGTATTTTTGTTACTCCCAAAGAGTGGTGGGACCAGCACTGGATTGATGTCAACATCAACTCCGTTATCGGCAAATAGCTGTTTGCAGCTTCCTGAACCCGGATATTTTACAAGCGATCTGCTGCAATGCGTGAATGTAACGAATCTACGACGCTTCTCTTGAAAATTGTTTTCGACATATCAAAAATATGCCCGCAAACAATTTCCCGCGCGAGGCATCGTATCTCCGGCGCTTTCACGCATTTCGCGACGACCTTTGTGAAATATCCGGGTGTTAAAACTATCTGTCTCTTTCCGTAAGGCCGACCAGCCAAAACACCCATGCCCCGGATACGTCTTCCCCTGCTGCTTTACTCCTACATTGCCACGGAACTGCTTGCTCCTTTTTTTGCGAGTTTCCTCATCCTTTACGGGGTTTTTTTCCTTGTTCGCCTGATCCCCCTGCTTGACGTTGTCCTGGGGCTTGGTATCGGCTTTGCTGATTTTATTCGTCTTTTTTCCTATATTTTCCCACACATGCTGCTCTATGTCATTCCCATGGCCAGCATGACCGGTGTGATCATTGCTTTCACCCGCCTGACCAATGATCGGGAAATCCTGGCCTTCAAGGCTTGCGGGATCAGTCTTCGGCAAATGTTGCCGGCTGTTATCCTGGTAACCGGAGCAATTGCTCTCTTGACCGGTTTCTTTTCTATTCGTCTTATTCCCGCAGGTGAGGTTGCCATGCGTCAGTTGATGTTTCAGCTGGCCAAGGAGAAAATTGACAAAGGAATAAAAGAGAAACAGTTTACTGAGGCTCTTGGAGATCTGGTTGTCTATGTGGACTCCATTGATGACAGGGAAATCTGGCATGGCGTGTATGTCTCTGATATGCGTAATCGGAACCAGCCGATTATTACCATGGCCAGAGAAGGGCACATGGTTGCGGAAGTCAACAAAATGCTGGTCACTATTGTCTTGAGTAACGGTACTCTGCACAATACAGACGGCCTTGATAATCAGGTTATTCGTTTTAAACGCTATCAGCTGCAAATCCCCCTGCGACCTCCCACCAAGATTGATGGAGATGATGTGACCATCCTTGACCGAGGCAGCATGACCCAGTCCCAGCTTCTTGCCGCCGGCAGAAATCCACGCTTACAACCAAAGGAAAGGATCCGCTACTTAAGCGAATATCATCATCGCCTTGTCCTGCCGGTTGGTTGTTTTATTCTCAGCCTGCTGGGGATGCCCCTTGGCCTTCAAGCCCGTGCCGGCAAGCGGGCCATTGGTATTCCAATAGGTCTTGCCCTGTTTGTTCTGTATTATATCGTCTATACAGTCGCTCAGGTGATGGTGGAAGATCTGGTACTGCCTCTGATATTTGGTATGTGGCTGCCAAACATTCTCTTTCTGATGCTCACCGGTTATATTTTCTATCGAACTGAGAAAGAAAAAACATTGCTGCCCCAACCAATTGCAGACAAGATCGGGCTGCTACAGGAACAATTGATCTTGCCATTTATTCGACAAGCGCTGGCCTTTTTGAAAAAAATGTTGAGCAGGAGACGTAACAGGAAAAAGGATCAAGGCGATGCGCAACAGTCCGGCGCCGCCCTGATGATTCATGCCAACAGCCTGTCCATGGTCTATCATTTACCTGGCTGCGAACACTATGAGTGTGAAAACTGTACTATTCAATTTATAAGTGTGCAGGTGGCCCAGCAGGCTGGATTTAAACCCTGTCG
>CAZURY010000328.1:0-3290 GCA_964623145.1 uncultured Desulfobulbus sp.
AAAAATGTTTTGTGAAATACAATGCTGCTGGCAATAGATGTCGGCAACTCCCATACCGTTGCCGGAGTTTTCCAAAATAATGACCTTGTTGCCCACTGGCGGTTAAAGTCAGATCGAGACCGAACCGTTGACGAGCTGGCCATCCGTTATCATGCCCTTTTTCAAATGGCAGGGATTTTACCCGAACAGATCAACGGGTTTATCCTTTCTTCTGTTGTGCCTGCGCTGGAGACGGTCTGGATGGGATATGCCGAAAAATATTTTGCCGATCAACTGACCGGTAAGCCGTTTGTCATCTCCCATCTCACGGATACCGGTATCACCGTACGGACCAAACAGCCTTCCGAAGTCGGCGCTGATCGGATAGTCAACAGTGTTGCAGCCTGGGAAATGTACCGGGATAATCTCATTGTCATTGATTTCGGCACAGCAATTACCTTTGATTGTGTCAACAACCGCCGCCATTATCTTGGTGGCACCATACACCCCGGTATCGGTATTTCCCTGGATGCCCTTGCCGGCCGAACCGCCAAACTGCCGCGAGTTTCCATTGATTGTCCACCAAAACAAATCATCGGAACAACCACGGTTTCGGCAATCCACTCAGGCATGTTGTATGGTTTTGCCGGACTGGTGGATCGGATGGTCGGACTGCTCAGCCAGGAAATGGCTCCCGGGCAAAAACGCGTTAAAACAGTTGCTACAGGAGGCATGGCCGGCCTTATCCAGCCCTACACTCAAACAATTGACGCCATCAATCCCCTGCTCACCCTTGAAGGTCTCCAGCTGATTCATGAGAGAAATTGCCGCACCTGAAAAAAATATGCCTGTTCTGCCGCCGGCCTTACATCCCGGGGATACCATAGGCCTGTTTTGTCCGTCCGGGCCTGTGCGAAACAGGGAATATGTGAGAAAAGGGATAGAGTGTTTACAGGATTTCGGTTTCCAGGTCAAAATTGCGGAGGATTTACAGGAAGAGCCGGATCCGGGTATTTATCTTGCCGCCCCCGACGACATAAGAGCCCAAAGACTTCGTGAGCTGTGGCTGGACGATGAGGTTAAAGCCCTGATGGCAATCCGGGGAGGCTATGGCTGCCTCCGTCTCCTCCATTTACTTGATTTTTCTATCTTTTACGAGAATCCAAAACTTTTGATCGGCTTTAGCGATGTGACGACTCTTTTGGCTGCAATCTTTAAGCAGACAGGGATGATCGGTCTGCATGGTCCGGTAGTTTCCACTCTTTCCAAGGTTGATCGATTATCCAGAAGGCGGCTATTTGCCCTTATTACAGGAGAATACCTCCCCTGCCCCGGCAATGACATGGAAATTCTTCGGCATGGGACAGGGACTGGACAACTGATCATCGGCAATCTGACCACCCTGATCCACCTGATCGGCACTCCCTATGAGCCAAGATTTGACAAGGCAATTCTGGTTATAGAAGATACCGGTGAATCCATGTACAGAATCGACCGAATGCTGACCCATTTATCCTGCAGCGGAAAATTACAGAGACTGGCCGGCCTGATACTCGGTTCTTTTGAACTTGATGGAGACGCCCGCCAACATCTCATCCGCCGAATTCTGGAGCTGACCTCGGATCTGGACTATCCGGTCTGGAGTAATTTTCCCCTTGGCCATGGCAGGAAAAATTTATCCCTGCCCTATGGCATGCCTGCAACAATGGGCGCTGATCAACACTTACGCCTGCATGTCGAGCAGGTGCAATATCGCGCCGGTTCGCTATTATGATTAAGCGATATTTATTTACCCTTGGCGCACTCTTTCTACTGGTTACCTGCTACCTGCTGACCCTGTTGCCATTGCAGGTTGTGCGCAGTGATCTCAGCACGGCCACCTATGTTAAGGCTCTGCTGGTCTGGGGTGCGTTGGTTGCCCTTTCCTTTCTGCCGGCAGTCTCCATGATCATTAAAAAAATCTGGTTATTTCATGGCAGGGGTACGCCGATACCTGAGACAGAACTTCGAAGCGCCTTGCTCACGCTCAATGCCATGAAAATTCCGGTACGGATTGTGGAAAAAAGAACGCGCCTGGTCGCCGGCTGGCGTTATGATGATCCAACCTGGTGTGAATACATGGCCTTCGCTGACATATCAAAGGTCTATGAAATGCGCCTGTCATTCAGCAGGGAAAATCATACAGTTACGGTGTCTGATCGCTTTCGCAAGGTTAATTTTGACCTCTGTCCCGTACGGGTAAAAACAGGATTACTTGCCCTTCCCCGCCCCTTTTTCAGTCTGGAGAAAAGAAAATATCCGGGTGTCGGGCAGTATGAAGACATGTCCCCAACGGATTTTCACTTTACACCAGCAGAAATCAAATCACCCTTGGTCAATACCATCCTTGCCCATGGCTGGAACGTCAGGTTTTCCCTTTTTTAGAGATGATACCTCGGCCAATTATCCAGTCAACAGCTCCGGCTAGATCCTCAGCTACATAGGCCGGCTGAATATCCTGTCCCGGGCCGATATACTCGAGATCACCACGACCATAACCGCTCAAAACCAGGACAGAGGTCGCGCCTGCACGTTGACCGCATTTGAGGTCCGACCAGCGATCTCCCACCATAAACGACCTGTTCAAATCCAGGTTCATCTCTTCTGCTGCCTGTAGCAGAAGGCCAATGCCGGGTTTTCGGCAGGAACATTTTTTCTTTTTAAATCGGATAATCTTTGCATCCGGATGGTGAGGACACCAGTACAAACCGTCTATATGGGCATCTTTTTGTGCAAGAATCCGGTTCATCTTGTCATGGACCTCAAAGAGCAGTTCTTCGGGAAAATAGCCCCTGGCAAGCCCGGACTGATTAGAAACAACAATTACCGGTATTTCCAGACGATTGAGTCTGGCAATAGCCTCTGCCGCTCCGGGGAGTATATGAAATCGCGAAATATGGTTGATGTAGCCCATCTGTTCATTGATTGTGCCGTCACGGTCAAGGAAAACTGCTGGTTTTTTATTGTTCATTTGCCTGTTTTTTATGCTTTATCCATAACAGAAGACAGGAAGCAGAGGACAGAAGACAGAGTTAGTTTCTTCGTTTCCGCCTAAGGCTTTATCACTGCGAATCTACATTCCGGGCTTCTGTTTCATTATTTGTTGTGCCCGGCGCGCCGGGAATAATGGTTTATCCGAAAATTGACCGTTGAGCGGTGTCGTTCCTGTAGATTTTCTACTTTAAAGTCTTCGCTTATCTGTTGTGGCTGTGACGCTAAAAATCTTGATCCAGCCATGCTGGTTTATCATGATATTTTTCAAGTAATTCAAT
>CAZURY010000329.1:0-3281 GCA_964623145.1 uncultured Desulfobulbus sp.
GGGCGTGACTCGTTTACGCAATCATATTTGCGGTTACAGTAATTGCACTGAATATTACATTTCGGAGCCACAGGAAGATGGACCCGGCCATACTGCCCCTTGACCTTTGAGTTGAAACAGGGATGACGATTAAAATCGATTGCTCTTTTACTTATTTTTGTTTGTGTCATTCTTCTTCTCCTGAAAAAGATTCTCATGCAGTGGCAAGCGGCCGACCCTCTCATTGATTACATGTATGAATATCCCACATTTGAGTCTGCCTGTTTTTTGGCAATAAGTTCATTGGTTATGGTGTCAAACAACTGCTGAGCTCCGCTGTAGCCAAGATGGAGAATACGCTGTCCGCCGACCCGGTCATGGATGGGAAAGCCCACCCGGATGAGGGGAATGTTCAGCTTGCGGGCAAGAGGGTATCCTTTTGAATGGCCGACGAGGAGATCAGGTTGGAGGGCTTCGGCCATCTCGCTGATATCGAAAAAATCCATGCCTTCATGGATTTCAGGCTGCACGGGTAGAATATCTCCGGTCACGTTGGCAATGGCCTCCGCCAGACGACCCGAAGTGCCGCCGGAGGCACAGAGGACCGGAAAGATACCGATTTCGGCCAGAAAAGCGCTCATTCCGACCACCAGATCCTCCTCACCGTAGACGATGGCTTTTTTACCAAAGACATACTTATGGCCGTCAACATAGGCATCAACCAGTCGTCCCCGTTGTTCACCGTATTTTTCCGGAACCGGTTTGTTGCTCAAGGTGCAGAGCAGGTCAAAAAAACGGTCGGTTTCTCCAATGCCGATGGGCATGCCGAGCCGATGATTGGCGACACCAAATTTCTTCTGCAGGACATACCCGCCACTGTGCCGGTCATCCAGGGTTCTTCCAAATTCCAGAGTAGCCCGTGACCGGCCCATGGCTTTGATCGATGACAGCGGTGTTCCTCCGGATGGTACCTTTTCGTATTCAAGTCGGGCAGGACCATCCATGGTTTCCGACAAATCGGGCAGCATGGTGAACGAAAGACCAAAGTCATCCATGATCTCTCTCAGCAGCCGATAATCGGCGGAAGAGATAAAACCGGGCAGCAAATTGATATTTTCAATTTCGGGCCCTCCCTCACTTCTCTGAACAACCACCTGATGTAGCGCGCCATGGAATCCCTCCATGTGGGTTCCCGAATAACTCGGGGTCGAGACATTGATAAAATCAGGCAGATTGCCGGCTTCAGCAGTTTCCTTCAAATATTCATCAAGATACATGCCGACGTCATCACCGATTGTCTCGGTCAGGCAGGTGGTGGCAATGCCGATCATCTGCGGCCTGTATTTTTTCGTCACATTGGTCAGGCCCATCTTCAGGTTGGGGCCTCCGCCATACACGGCATGCTTTTCCGAAAGCGAAGACGAGGCAATGTCAATGGGTTCGTTGTAATGGCTGATGATGTAGCGCCGCATATACGTGGCACATCCCTGGGAGCCATGCAGATAGGGTACCGTGCCTTCAATCCCTTTAAAGGCCAGGCAGGCTCCCAGGGGTTTGCAGAGTTTACAGGCATTGGTGGTTGAGATATAATTGGGATGATTCCTGCTCATGACAGCGCCTCTTTTTCGTCTCTTTGTTTACGTGGAACAAAACGCCATACCGGACTCATGACCGATGAATAAACCTCTCGGGCAAAGTTGAGCATGCCGTCAAAGCCGGCCAGTGCTTCTTTCCGTTCATGGTTATGATCGCAGAAACCAATACCGAGCTTGTAGGCAATGGGCCGTTCTTTTACGCCACCGACAAAAATGTCCACCCCCTTTTCCTTGAGAAAGGAGGTCAGTTCCAGAGGATTGGAGTCATCGACAATAACGGTGCCGGGATCAGTAATGGCCTCAAGCTCTCTGTAATCTTCAGGAGTCCCGGTCTGCGATCCCACCAGAACGACCTGCATGTCAACCAGGCGAAAGGCCTTGACCAGAGAAAATGCCTTAAAGGACCCTCCGACGTAAATAGCTGCCTTTTTTCCTGCCAGCGCTTTACGATATTTATCCAGTTGCGGTATAAGAGCGCGCACCTCTTCCCGTACCAGTGTTTTGGTGCGCTCCATGATTGCATCCGCTTCCGGATCATCGGGGTATTTCTTTTTGAAAAAGCGGGCAATGTCATACAGCGCCTCGGACATATCCTCTATTCCGAAATAGGATACCCGGATCGAAGGTACGCCGTACTGCTCTTCCATCATGTCTGCCAGCTGCATGGTCGACCCGGAACATTGGACCACATTCAGTCCAGCGCCATGGGCACGCCGGATATCATCCACCCTGCCGTCTCCTGTGATGTTTGCCACCACTTCTATCCCCATGCGTTCGTAATATTTACGAATCATCCAGATCTCACCGGCAAGGTTGAAATCACCAAGGATATTTAATGAAAATTTTGAAATATTCCCGGTGTCACCTGTGCCGATCAGGCGAAACATCGCGTCACAGGCAGCCTGGTATCCAGCCCGCTTATTTCCCTTGAATCCTTCCGACTTGACGGGAATAACCGGGATATCCTTTTCTGTCTCAACTGTTCTGCAGACTGCTTCCAGATCGTCGCCGATAATGCCGACAATGCAGGTGGAGTAGACAAACGCCGCCTTGGGGCTATGGCGGTCAATCAGTTCAAGCAGGGCATTGCGCAATTTCTTTTCGCCGCCGAAGATGACATCCATTTCCTGCAGATCAGTGGAAAAGGAGAGTCTGTGCAGCTCAGGGCCGGACGAAAGAGCCCCGCGGATATCCCAGGTATAGACAGCGCAGCCAATGGGGCCGTGAACCAGATGCAGGGCATCGGCAATGGGATACAGGACAACGCGGGAACCACAGAAAACGCAGGCCCGTTGACTGACCGCGCCGGCCAGGCTGTCCTTGTTGCAGGCAATATTTAACGGGGTTTCTCCTGTGATGTGTATCTGAGCCTCGCGATCTTTTAATGCAACGGCTTCCATAACAATCCTCTATATGATCTTTTTTACGGTTACCCTGTAGAAAAGCAAGAGCAGTGCCAGGAGATTTGTTTTGCTTGTTCTGTAGTTATTTAAGTATGTTGTGACAAGAAAGACTCTACGTGTAGATGACAAAGAACCGGCTGGTCCTGTCTCGTTGTTGACAATATTGAAGAACCGCTACGTTTTTGTCGGCGTTGGTGTGATGAGGTGGTACAGGAAAAGAGGAGTAACTACTCACAGGCACGCCATCTTTGCTGAAACGCGCCTGTCCGCATAACGGGCTGTCGGAGTCTTGCTGCGCTCGCTT
>CAZURY010000330.1:0-3265 GCA_964623145.1 uncultured Desulfobulbus sp.
CTTGCAGTCTTTCCGTAGCTTTCGCATCTTAGTAGTTTACCCTGCCGGTCTTTTTCCCTCTGGAATGGGAACAGGGGTGTATTGCTGACTCTTGTTTCAAGGCTATTTGTCAATTGCAGATTGACAACTGCGCTAAAATACGATAAATTATCAGGTTCGGTGTAAAGAGAATGTGATTGCCGGGCTGGTGGAGCGCGGCCTTTTTTCAAGCATCGTTGTGGTTTTCAGGGGCTGTCCTGTTGTCGTTTTTTCGGACAAGGCCGCCTGAAGTGTGTGTATTGAGTCCCTCTTGAGAAGATTATACATAAGGAGAGCAAAATGGCATTAACGGTTAAAGCAATCGCCGAGAGCATCAACATCATGGGAACCCGCAGCGGCAATGCCATGAAAGAACGGAAGCCCGAACCGGTTCAGGAGATGGCCAGGGAAGAGGTGGCAGCGGGAGCCGCTTATCTGGACTTGAATATTGGTCCGGCCCGTAAAGATGGTACGGAACTGATGCCCTGGGTTGTTGAGACCGTGCAGGCTGTTGTGGACACTCCCCTTTGCCTGGATTCCACCAATACCGACGCCATGGCCGCTGGTTTTAAAGTGGTGACCAACAAAACCCAGGCAATCATGAACTCCATCTCCGCACAGCCTGAGCGTATGGAGGCATTAATCCCTGTTGCCGCTGAGGCCGGCTGCGACGTTATTGCCCTCTTATGGGGACCGGACGGCATGCCGCGTGATTCAAACGAGCGGGCTGCCATGGCCGTTGATCTGATGATGGCCTTAAATGAAGCCGGGATACCCAATGAGAAAATTCTTTTTGACCCCATTGGAACTCCCATTACCCTTGGCGCCGACCAGATTGCATCCGGCCTGGAATTTATGATGATGCTGGCGGATATTGCTCCGGGATCCGGTTCCACCGTCGGTCTTTCAAACGTGTCTAACGGCGTTGCCGATCACCTGCGTAAGTATCTGGATCGAACCTACCTCATCATGCTTATGAAGTACGGTATCTCAACTGCCATCGTTAATTCCTATGATGCCGAGTTAATGGCTATCTGCAAGGGTGAGCGACAGGATCTGGTTGACCTGGTTCATGGCATGATGGATGGCAATGAGCCCGATCCATCTTCTCTTGAAGGGTCGGCTCTTGAACATTATAAAACCTACAAGGCCCTTTCCGGACAAACTGTTTTTTCCGAATCCTGGCTGGAACTATAATTCGGAGGTCCATGGAGAGCACTGCCAAGCGGACCATTTCAGGACATCATATGGTCTATGGTGTCCTGACCGACTACCTGACCGGTGAAGAACTCCCCGATACCGATGATGAACGAACCAGGCAGCAACTGGCTGCAATGCTGGTTGAGGAAAAGGGGTATGCAAAAGATGAACTTGAGCCGCGTCTGTGCATTGAAACGACGTATAATCATATTTTTGTCCGTTCCATTATTGACTTGACTGTGCGAGTGGAAGGGAAACGGTTGTTTATTCTCCGCTATGGTCCGGGGTCATTGGTCACCAGGGAAAAATCCGTCATTGCCGCAGCTCGCGTTCTCGATCCCGGCTATCGTATTCCCTATGGCGTCATCACCAATGGCCGGGATGCCGAGTTGCTGGAAACGGCAAAAGGAGGGGTGCTTGCCACTGGTATGGAAGCGATACCGGATAGAGAGCAGGCCGGAAAACTGCTCGATGAAGCCGTATTTGAGCCGTATACCGATCCGGTGCAGAGGGAAAAAGCCCTGCGGATTCTCAATGCCTTTGACTTGGAGATCTGTTGCCGGGGCGACAGCTGTAACTTGCCGTAGTTACCGGTTGAAAACCTGCTTTTGAAAGTATTCGCCTTTTTTAGGGAAAGTAGCATAGTTGTCGGCGTCACAGAAAAAATGACACCAACGAAAATTTTGTAATCTGTCGATCATATTTGCCGGATTATTCCCGAATCATATTTTTACGAGTTGATCATGATTGAAATGAGTAAATGGACGAAATCCAGCTGGCGCAAATATCCCGTCCTGCAGCAGCCGAACTGGCCGGATACGAACCGGCTTGAGGAAATTCTTACAACGATTTCCACTCTGCCGCCCCTGGTGTTTGCCGGCGAAATCAGAGATTTGAAAGAGCAGCTGGCCCAGGCATCCCGTGGGGAGGCCTTTCTTCTGCAGGGTGGGGATTGTTCCGAAGAATTTGCCCGCTGTACGGCGCCCAATATCCGTGAAACGTTAAAAGTTTTGTTGCAGATGGCGGTAACCTTGACCTATGCCGGCGGCAAACCGGTGGTTAAAGTCGGCCGTATTGCCGGTCAGTATGCCAAGCCCCGTTCCAGCGACACCGAGATGGTTAACGGGGTCGAAATTCCCAGCTATCGGGGAGATATGGCCAATTCGATCGAGCCGACACTGGAAGCGCGTGTCCCGGATCCGGCTCGCCTGCTGCAGGGGTATAATATGTCGGCTGCCACTCTGAACCTGCTGCGGGCCTTTACCAAGGGTGGATTTGGCGCCCTGCACAGGGTTCAGGCCTGGAACCAGGAGTTTGTCCGGCAATCGCCCATGGGCCGTTCCTATGAGCGGTTGGCCAAGCAAATCAGCCAGGCATTGGCCTTTATGGAAACCATTGGTATTGATACTGATACGCCGCAGTTGAAGCAGGCGCAGTTTTACACATCCCATGAGGCGTTATTCCTCGGCTATGAGGAGGCGCTTACCCGGGAGGATTCAACCCGAGGCGGCTGGTACGACTGCTCGGGACATATGCTGTGGATTGGTGACCGTACCCGTCAGATAGACGGAGCGCATATTGAATTCCTCCGTGGAGTTTTAAACCCAATTGGCATGAAAGTTGGACCCAAGCATGAGATTGATGATATCCTTGCCATTATTGAGCGCTTGAATCCTGACAATGAAGCCGGTCGGATGACCTTGATTGCCCGTTTTGGCGCCCGTGATATTGAAAAATATTTGCCGCCGCTCATCCGGGCGGTGAAAAAAGAGGGACTGAACGTGCTTTGGAGCTGTGACCCGATGCACGCCAATATCCGCAAAGCCGAAAGCGGTCACAAGACCAGGAGCTTTGACGACATTCTTTCGGAACTGCGCTGTTTTTTTGAGTTGCACTGGTCCGAGGGGACGATTCCGGGCGGGGTTCATTTTGAACTGACCGGCGATAACGTTACTGAATGTACCGGCGGCGCCCGGCAGCTGGCTGATACCCAGCTTGGTGAAAACTATCTGACCACCTGTGATCCGCGTCTTAATGCGGAGCAGTC
>CAZURY010000331.1:0-3245 GCA_964623145.1 uncultured Desulfobulbus sp.
CCGGGTGCTGACCATTGCCGGTTCCGACAGTGGCGGTGGGGCCGGTATCCAGGCGGACCTGAAGACCTTCTCAGCCAACGGTTGTTATGGGATGAGCGTGATTACGGCGCTTACCGCCCAGAACACGGTGGGCGTTACTGATATTCACCCGGTGCCTGTTAAATTTGTCAGGGCACAGATAGAGGCGGTTCTCTCTGATATCGGTGCGGATGCGGTCAAGATCGGCATGCTGTTTTCCCCGGAACTTATCCGGTGCGTGGCCGAAGAACTTGATCGTTTTCAAGTGAAGAACATAGTCCTTGATCCGGTCATGGTGGCGACAAGCGGCGACAAGCTGCTTCAGGATGATGCTGTTCAGGCATTAAAAGACCTTCTCATTCCCCTGGCCTCGATTATTACGCCAAATCTGCCGGAGGCGGAGATTCTTCTGGGACATGTGATCTCCTCGCCCGATGCCGTTGCCCAGGCGGCCGCAGAACTGACAGAGCTTGGTTGTCCTGATATCTTGATCAAGGGCGGACATTTTGAAGATGGGGATAGCGATGACCTGCTCTACTTTGGACGGGTGAAACGTAAGGTGTTGCTGCCGGCTGCCCGTATCAATACCACAAACACCCATGGCACCGGCTGTACCCTTTCTTCAGCCATTGCCGCCTATTTGGCACGGGGTAAGGATGTGGATGAGGCGGTTCTTCTTGCCAAGGAGTACATAACCAGGGCCATTGCCGCCGGGGCCGGTTATGAGCTTGGTAAGGGCCATGGGCCGGTGCATCATTTCTACAGGATTTTTTAGCACGAATATGGCAACGCCCGCGATTGTATTTAAAGGTGTAACCCTGGATTTTAACGGCAATGTTCTCTTTGATGACCTCTCCTTTACCATTGATCGGGCTGACTGCACCTGTCTGCTCGGACCGAGCGGCTGCGGTAAATCAACTATTTTAAAACTTGTCTCCGGCGATCCGTCGCTTTCGTATACCGGGACGATCAACTGCGAGGGCAAAAAGACCGCATCGGGCCGTACTGCATGGATGGCACAGCAGGACCTGTTGTTGCCCTGGCTGGATGTGCTGGCCAATGTCCTGCTGGGGGCAAAACTCCGTGGCGAGGTAAGCCGGGAGCTGGAAGATAAAGGGCGTAAGCTGCTCGCCCATGCCGGACTCGGCACGTCTGTGCATGCCTATCCGGCAACTCTGTCCGGAGGTATGCGGCAGCGAGTGGCGCTTTTGCGCACCCTGATGGAAAATCGGTCGATTTTACTCATGGATGAACCGTTTTCCGCCCTTGACGCTCTCACCCGTATCCGGCTGCAGAATTTGTCCGCACAGCTCACCGTCGGGGCTACTGTCCTGCTGGTGACCCATGATCCCCTGGAAGCCCTGCGCATGGCCAACCGGATCCTTGTCCTGGAAGGGAGCCCGGTGCGGATAGCTGCGGATATCCGTCTTCAGGGCATACCGCCAAGAGAAGCCGGTGACCCGGAGATTGCCGATAACTATTCCGGACTGCTGGAGCTCCTCATGGGGGGGAAAGCAGCATGAAGCCGTGGCGGGCGGTCGTTATCGCGGCAGGAATTTTTCTGGTATGGGAGGGGGTTGTCCTGGTGACCGGCGCGCCTCCATATATCCTGCCCGGTCCCGTGCCGGTTGCCCGCGCCATCAGCAGTCATTTTCCCCTTCTGCTTTACCATCTGAAGACGACCATGATCGAGATTATTCTCGGTCTGATGCTGGGTACCGTTTTTGGTATTTCCAGCGCCCTGGCCATGACCATTCTGCCCCGGTTAAAGGCCTGGATGCTGCCGGTGCTGGTGATCAGTCAGGCCATTCCCGTTTTTGCTCTGGCCCCTGTGCTGGTGCTGTGGATGGGTTACGGCATGGCATCCAAGGTGGCCATGACCGTGTTGATTATATTTTTTCCCGTCTGCTCCTCGTTTTATTCCGGTATGCAGCGCATTGATCCTGAACTGCTCGAACTTGCCCGGATCATGGGAGGGAGGCGGCGCGCAATTCTACGTTGTATTGTCATTCCGTCAGCTCTTCCCTCATTTGCAGCCGGGATGCGGGTGGCGGCGGCGGTTGCGCCCATCGGCGCCGTGGTCGGCGAGTGGGTCGGATCCAGCAGCGGACTGGGCTTTTACATGCTCTATACCAACGGACGCATGCAGATTGATTTGATGTTCGCCGCCCTGGCTGTCCTGTCGGCGGCATCGCTCATACTTTATTTCACTCTCGACTTTTTCCTGGACAAACTGGTGTTCTGGGAAACAACCAAGGAGATACCAAATGCTCTGCAAACGTAACCTTTTTTCTGCTGTTTTTCTGATCTGTTTTTTTGTAACCGGTGTGACGACATGCCTGGCCGCCGAAAAAATCAGCCTGCTGCTCGACTGGTTTGTCAATCCCGACCATGCGCCGATTATCATTGCCGAGGAAATGGGCTATTTCACCGACCAGGGACTGGACGTGGAGATCAAGACCCCGGCAAATCCCAATGATCCGCCGAAACTGGTGGCTGCAGGCAAGGCTGATCTGGCGGTTTCCTACCAGCAGCAACTCCATGTCCAGGTTGACCAGGGGCTGCCAATTGTCCGGATTGCCACTCTTGTGGCCACGCCCCTTAATTCGCTGGTGGTTCTCGCCGATGGCGATATCCATTCCATTGCCGATCTCAGGGGAAAAACCATCGGCTATTCCGTGGGCGGCTTTGAAACCGTGCTGCTCAAGGTCATGCTGCAACAGGCCGGCCTGAAACTCTCTGATGTACAACTGGTCAATGTCAATTTTTCTCTGACACCATCACTGCTCAGTAAGAAGGTGGATGCGGTCATCGGCGCCTTTCGTAATTTCGAGCTGAATCAGATGGCCATTGAAAAGCATCCGGGCCGGGCTTTTTATGTAGAAGAATACGGTATACCTGCCTACGACGAACTCATCCTCGTGGCCAACAGGAATACAGTCACCAGGGCGAAACTGCGTAAATTCGTTATTGCCCTTGAACGTGGCGTTCAGTACCTGGTCAACCATCCGGACAAGAGCTTTCAACTTTTTGTGAAACATCATAAAGACCTGGATGACGAGTTGAACAGACGGGCCTGGGCCGATACCCTGCCCCGCTTTGCCCTCCGTCCCGGAGCTGTTGATAAACGGCGCTATCTTCGTTTTGCGACCTTTTTAAAGAAACAGGGCATGACCAAGACAGTCCCGCAGATGGAGAGACTGGCCGTGGAATTGCCGTGATTTATT
>CAZURY010000332.1:0-3230 GCA_964623145.1 uncultured Desulfobulbus sp.
ACTGCCTCGTTATCTGAACATGCGTTCCTCGGTAGCTCAGCTGGTAGAGTCCCGCAGGGCGGGATTAACCACCGGGGGGCAAGAGAAGTTAGTCTTTATAAATAAATGGATAAATTTTGAGTTATGTTCCTCGGTAGCTCAGCTGGTAGAGCAGGTGGCTGTTAACCACCCTGTCGGGGGTTCGAGTCCCTCCCGAGGAGCCATTCAACCTGAAGCCTGGTCTCCGTGACCGGGCTTTTTTTTATGTCATTTTTTGTCTATATATTATATAGTCCAACGGCAAATCGCTATTACTGCGGGCAAACAAGTAATTTACAACAACGACTGCAACAGCATAATAATCCAGCCTACCAGGGATCAAAAACGACTAAACGTTTTCCCGGCCCATGGAAGTTAACCTGGTCTTCTCACAAGATGATGGATAGAGGAGAGGCCATGGTCCTGGAAAAGAAAATTAAAAAACGCGGCATAAAACGATATTTGAACGACCAGTTGGTAGAGTCCCGCCGGAGGCGGGATTAACCACCCTGTTCCGCAGGATGCGGAATTCCCTCCCGAGGAGCCATTTATGTAAAGCCTGGTCTTTTTATAGACCGGGCTTTTTTCATTTACAGCTGTTTTCCGTTTCCGGGCAACCATAGAGCGTTTTAATGGAATATTTCATAGGTATTGATACCGGTGGTACGTATACAGACGCTGTCCTGCTGGAACAGTCAACCGGTAGAGTTATCCGTCGGGCAAAAAAACCAACCACCCATCATGATTTAAGTATCGGCGTCGGCGATGCCCTGTCCTCTCTTTTTTCCGGCGAAATCAGCTCCGAAAATGTTGTCGGACTGGCCGTATCAACGACCCTGGCCACCAATGCCATCGTCGAAAACCGTGGCGCCAGGGTCGGCTTGTTTGTTCTTGGGTATGTTCGCCCTTTTAAACTGCCGGTGGTCGCCAATGTTTTTCTCAAGGGCGGCCATGACATCCTGGGAAAGGAAGAGCAGCCGCTGGACCTCGAAAATCTCGTTGACACCGTACAGGGTCTGAAAAACGAGGTGGACAGCTATGCAGTCTGCGGTGCAATGTCCATAAAAAACCCGACCCATGAACTGGTTGCGGAAAAGGCCATCACACTCATTGATCCCAAGCCCGTATTCTGCTCCCATAAGGTCAGCAGCCATCCTGGTATGCGACAGCGGGCTGCCACGGCCTGCCTTCACGCCAAACTGCAGCCCCTGATGATTGATTTCCTTTCTTCTATCCAGCGTTCCATGATTCAGGTCGGCCTGGATTGCCCGGTAACCATCATTTGCGGTAACGGCCGGGGCGCATCACTGGAGGAGGTAGCCGACCGGGCCGCCATTACCATGGCCAGCGGCCCGGCTGCAACCGCTGGTTTTGGCGCCACTGCCGGAAGAGATACAGCCCTGGTGGTCGATGTCGGCGGAACAACCACGGATGTCTGCATGCTGAAACACGGCCGTCCGGTCATCAACAAAGAAGGCTGCCGTATTGAAGAGTGGCAGACGCATGTGGAAGCCATTGACATGTACACCGCTGCCGGAGGAGGAGACAGCCATATAACCTGCACCAGCGATGGCCGACTGCGCATCCTTCCGGCCAGAGTGCAACCGTTTGCGACAACGCCTGGTCTTCCGGACCCAAAAAAATGGTTGGGCTGCGGCAGGCGCAGTGCGCTGATCCTACCGGTGAATAATGGCACAGACTCTCAGGATCCCGTTCTTGCATGCCTGGCCAAGCAAGGACCATCCACCTTTGTTACACTTGCCGGGCAAAGCGGCCTGAATGGAATGGCGCTTGAAAAACATATCGAACGACTCTTTTATTTACAGAAGGTGACGATCAGCGGCTTCACTCCCACGGATGCCCTGCATGTACTTGGCGAACTTGAAATCGGTGATATTTCCACGGCACAACAGGGCGCCGAAATTCTTGCCGCCGAACTTAACCTCAGTGTAGAGCAACTCTGCCGACAGACCGTGGCGCTGACGGAAGACGTTATTGAAAATATCATTCTGGATTATCTTGGCCGTGCCATCTGGGGAGAACAAAAGGCGGCTCCTTTTCTCAACAACCGGAAAAACGAGCTGTTTTCAGTCAGCTTCAGCCTCAAATTACCCATCATCGGTATAGGGGCAGCAGCCAGGTTTTTTCTTCCCAATGTGGCGAAGCGACTGCAGACAGAGGTGATATTTCCCGAACTTTTCGAAACCGGCAATGCCATTGGCGCAGCCCTGATCGGCATGCGCAATACATAACCTGCCGACCGGCAAAAAATATTCCCGTCCCACCACCGTGTCGGACTTCCGACACGCAATAACTCTCCTGCGACATCTCACCAAAAACGGCGAAGCGACATGCCATACATCTGACTGTTTATTCGCAGATAACCACAACTTGTATAAAAAAATCTCAACCGGGCATATTTCCTGCTTATTGTTATAAACCCGGTTTTTCTTCGCTGTTCAAGACCAGTGAGGCAATCCACAAGGCTGCGGTAAACACTGTGCCGACGGTCCCCATTAATCATCAGGAGATATATCTTATGAAATTACGCGCTATAATAGTCTGCTTACTGACCCTGACAGGCATGGGTACCGCTTTTGCCGCTGCCGGAGATGTCCAGGTGGCCCTGAAGGGCGGAACACTCGGCATCGGCGCGGAGGTCGGCATTGGTCTTACGGATTCCCTTGTTCTAAGAGGCGGGGCGAATTACCTGAAATTCAGCTTTGATTCCACCATTGACCAGGTCGACTACAATATGGAGCCGGAGCTGAAAAACGGTTCCCTCCTGCTCGACTGGCATCCATTTGCCAATGGGTTTCGTCTGACAGGCGGCGTCTATCTCAACGACAATGAGATCAATGTGGATGGAACCTATCGAAAAGACCTGATTCCAAGCCAATATCAACAGTATGCCTATCTTACCGATCAGGTGCACGTCAAGGGAACTGTTGATTTCAACACCGTGGCCCCTTACGCGGGCCTGGGCTGGGCCAGTAATCATGGCGGGAAAGGCTGGGGAGTAGCCTTTGATATCGGGGTTATGTTTCAGGGTGAGCCAAACGTCTCCGACCTGCACGCAGAATCACCTTTTGGCGGGGAAAACCAGTCCGAAGTTATCCGCTTTCTCGATGAACAAAAAAAAGCCATTGAAGATGACCTGAACGAATTTCGATATTACCCGGTGGCGTCACTTACCTTAAAATATAATTTTT
>CAZURY010000333.1:0-3223 GCA_964623145.1 uncultured Desulfobulbus sp.
CCAGTTGCCGGCGATTAACGGCGTTCTCTTCATGACAGACTCCTGCTTCTGTTTCTCTTTTCAATCTCCAAGGGCTACAACACCCGGCAACTTTTTCCCTTCCATCAACATGAGGAATGCCCCGCCGCCAGTCGACATATAGGAGATATTCTCCGCCTCACCGAATTTTTTTACGGCCGCATTGGAATCACCGCCACCGGTGATTGACAGGGCATGCGCTGCGGCTACTGACCTGGCCAACCCTCGGGTACCCTGGGCAAAGGGATCCATTTCAAAGGCGCCCATTGGACCATTCCATATAATGGTGCGGGCATCAGCTATTACCTCATTGAAACAGATGACCGAGGCGGGGCCGATGTCCAGCGCCATCCATCCGTCAGGAATGTCCTGAATCGTCACCTGTTTGCTGACTGCATCCGCAGAAAAGGAATCCGCGACAATGACATCAACCGGTAGATAGACCTTCACCCCTTTGCCATGAGCTTGGCCAAGAAAATCTGATGCCTCATGCAGCAGGTCATTCTCCACTTTAGAAGCACCAACGTTATAGTCCTGACTCTTGAGAAAGGTGTTGGCCATAGCGCCGCCGATCAGCATGGCATCTACCTTATCCAGCATGTTCGTCAAAGCGCCAAGTTTACTTGATACTTTAGCCCCACCTACAATCGCTACCAGAGGACGAACCGGATTGTCGACCGAACGGTGGAAATAGTCAAGTTCCTTCTGCAAAAGGAACCCGGCTCCCTTTTCCTCAACAAATTTTGTTATTCCGACCACAGAAGCATGGGCCCGGTGGGAAACGGCAAAGGCATTATTAATATAGACATCGGCAAGCCGTGCTAATTGCCGCGCAAATTCGGGATCATTTTCCTGTTCCCCGGCATGAAAACGGAGATTTTCAAGCAGCAACACATCCCCATCCTGCATGGCCGCAACCATTTTTTCGGTCTCCGGCCCAACACAGTCCGGGGCAAGAGGTATATTTTTCCCCAATAGCTCACCGAGATGACGGGCAACCGGCGCCAGGGAAAAGCGTTCAACCCGTTGCCCTTTCGGGCGGCCCATATGTGAGCATAAAACAACTCGTGCTTTCCGGGAAATTGCGTATTCAATAGTGTCCAGAACGCTTGTTATGCGCAGGTCATCGGTGATGTTTCCCGCCTCATCCATGGGGACGTTAAAATCCACACGGATCAGGACCCTTTTCCCGGTAATTTCAAGATCACGAATTGTCCGCATCGCCACTGTCCTCATCAAGTATTTTTCGCATAATCACGGCATCATCACTGGGCCGTCGATAATATCGTTTCCGTATTCCAACCGGCTGAAAACCGGCCTTGTGATAAAAAAGACGACCTGCCCGGTTTTGCCGTCGCACCTCGAGAAAACAAACCCGGGCCTGTTGCCTGTAAAGCTTTTTAAACCCGTGCGCCAACAGTTGAGAGCCGATGCCCTGGCGTCGGCAGGATGGGAGGACGGCCAGTTGCAGTAATTCAGTTTCCCGATCGATCACCCTGAAAATTACATAACCATATATTTCTCCTTTGCCGGCGACCAGCCGGACCCCTGAGGTTAGTGCCAGTTCCGATTCAAACAGACTGGAACCCCAGGGGTTGGCCATTGATTTTTTCGCCACATGGAGAACGGCAGGCAGATCACCCGCACACATTGGCCGAACAATCAACAGAAGGGTTACAGCATCCCCTCTCCAACGGAGACGGTCAGATCACCCAGCATATTTGTGTAGCTGCCGAGTTCGTTATCATACCAGCCGTAAATTACCGCTTGAGTTACTGGAACTTCGAGTACCGGCGGGACTTGACCGGCTTCAAAATTACAGCTCTTTACATGCTCAAGGTTAACGCTTATGGAGGCGGTGCGGGTATGTGTTTCTGTTGACTCAATCACCGCAGCTGCGGCCGGGGTGCCGACAATATCCGAAGAAACATTCTGAGCTGTTGAATATTCCAGATATTTGGTTGAGGCAGCATAGTCTCGATAGATAGAATTTATCAGATCTCGCTTGATAGGATCAGCCAGATCATCCTGGAGATTGAGAACCAGCACAATCAGTGAGCCCGTGGATGTGGGCACCCGAACGGATTCAGCTATAAAGCCGATTGATTTCATCTCCGGAATTACCAGCGCCAGGGCTTTGGCCGCCCCGGTTGTGGTCAAGATGATGTTGTTAAGGATAGAACGATTTTTCCGCAGATCCGTTGCTCCGGCGCCCGGCACCCGGTCAAGCACCTTTTGACTCCCGGTGGCGGCATGAACGGTAACCATGGAGGCTGATAACATCCGGTCAGCGCCGAAATGATCCATCAATGGTTTAATCATATAAGAAAGACAGGTGGTCGTGCAGGAAGCAGCGGAAATTATAGAGTGCCGGGCTGGATCATAATCATCGTCATTGATCCCCATAACCGTGGTCACGGCATCCTCGGGCATTTCAATACCCTTGGCCTTGATCTTGAACGGCGCCGACAGCATAACTTTTTCCGCCCCGGCCTGCAGGTGTCCACGGATGGATCCACGCCCTTCATCCGGGTCAGCGGTCGGATCCTTGAAGACACCTGTGGTATCGACAACCAGGCGAACGCCATGTTCCTGCCATCCAATATCCCTGGGATTACGGTCGGTTCGCAGAAAAGTAACCGGTGTACCGTTAATGGTCATGGTTCCGGCCTGCTCATTGAGATTTTCAATCACCCTCCCTCCCTTATGGCCATGGAGATAGGTGCTGAGTCTGCCGTAGGAAGAATCCTTTTCCACCGTGGCGGCAATATCTTCAAGACCGGAACCGACATTTCTGCCAAGGTTAATGACTATCTCAGAAAAAAATTGCCGGGAAACATGGTGCCATAACGAAAGTTTACCAATCCTGCCAAGACCGTTGAGTCCGAGTTTCATTGTAATTGCTCTCCTTAGTTGTTAAAAAGTGCTGTTGCCCGGGAAAAAAGATGGTTCCGGGGAAAAGAACGCACCGATTACTTAATTTGCACTATAATTATTTATAACAGCTCGCGCAACTCTGCTGCTTTTATTGTTTTTTCTGGTGGCGGAGCACGATTGAAAAACCTGATTCAACCATTTGGCCCCATCATAAAGCAAAACACCCGGAACGAAAAGACCTAACCGGGAAAAATAAATACTATTTATGCGTAAGTGATCAGGGGCACTGCATATTCGCACGGTCGCGACTTGCCGCATAGAGGGGCTA
>CAZURY010000334.1:0-3220 GCA_964623145.1 uncultured Desulfobulbus sp.
AATCCTCATCCAGAAAGGATCTGTATACCTGCGCATGCTATCTTTTTCATGCCTTACTATTGTTTTTTCGTTATTGAACAGAGAAGGTTTGAGGCGGAAAATAATCTGCAAGACGCCTGCTGCCGACCGGATAATTTTTTATTCTTTTTAAAAAATGATGAAATGCGGTCCGTTCTCCGGCCGTCACCAAAAAACCGGGCAATGCAGTGTTGACGACTGTATTGTGCCCGCACCCCTCCAGCATATCAAGCATATTTCCGCTTGTTCCAGGGAAGTCCAGATGCTCTATCAACTGGTAGACGGCAAGATTAATCGTGAATATAAAAGGTGCCATAATCGCCTCCCCGCCGATCTGACAACGTTTTGTAGATAACATGGCCCTGCAGGCAAAGGGTCGGTTTGCATAGACATGGCAAAGACCTGTAGAGCTCAACAGGGGGCATTGGCCCGGGGCATGGATCCCTTGTTCCTCCGGAGGATCCTGCTGCTGCAGACAGTGGCGCGCCAGTCTGTTTGTCGTTAAAGAAGGGATAAAGTGTGGACGCAGCTGGACGGCAGCGATCCGTTTTCTGAGTTGCTGGTTGGCGAGTGATACATGTTTCTTCAGGTAAACGGCTTCAAGGCTGGTTATCGATACATTTACTGAACAGCAGGTTGTGCATCCAGGGCGGCAGGCGGTGGAAAGTCGTTCTGTAAGGGCATCGTAAAAATCATAAAGTGCCTTAAGGGCTTCGATTGCGGCCATGGATGTACTCTGGAGAGAAAAGAGGCTGATCTCTAACGGGATGTTTTTTTCATCCCCAAATGATCAATTTTTAGTGGTTATGAGTATCACTCCAGTCAGGATGTTTCGAGGATACTCCCTGTTAACAGGAAAGCATCGCTTGCTTCCCTTGTGAATGGTTGCAATAATGACATCTTTCCCTGTCTGTTGCGACTATTATTTCCAGGCGCCTCCATCAGGCTTTTTCCGACAGCGGAAATACCAGCTGATTAAAAGTAGTTTTTGTTTTTTTTATGATGATGATTGAAAATGGCTGACCATACAAAAAATAACTCCGATCTAAATTCTCTTCCTGCCGGTCAGTTGAGCTCTTATCTTTATCTTCTGCGGCACAATTCAAATTATCGCCGTTTCTGGATTTCCGGCGTCATCAGTCAGGCCGGGGACTGGTTTAATTACATTGCTATTTTTGTGCTTCTCACCCGTTTGACCGGTTCCGGAGAGGCTGTCAGCTGGTTTCTTATTGCCAAATTTATTCCCACCACCCTTCTCGTTCCGGCAGCCGGAGTCGTTGCCGATCGTTTCAATAGGAAAGGTATCCTTATTTTTTGCGATATTGCAAGAGTCTTTGTCGTTCTGGCGTATCTATTGGTTCAGGATGCCAATCAAGTGTTTTTGGTTTTTCTGCTTGCCCTTGTTCAGGAATCTCTCTGGAGTTTCTGGCATCCGGCAAGGCAGGCCGTCTTACCTGATATCTGCGCTAAGGAAGAGATTGCTACGGCCAATGGTCTGTCAGGTGCATCCTGGTCGGCCATGCTTGCCTTTGGCGCTGCTGCCGGAGGATTTGTCACGGCAGCCTTTGGCTGGAGAACCGCTATAATGATAGACGCCGCATCTTTTTGTCTGTCGGCGTCAGTAATGTTCACGGTTGTCGTTCCCCAGATTACCGGTAGGAAAAAATTACCGTTTTCCATTGCCCGTATCACCGGTTTTAATGATCTGGTTGAAGGGATATGCTATGTCGCTAAAAACAGGGACGTAGCCGCTCTGCTCATAGTGAAAAGCGGTTGGGCAATGTCCGGCGGTATTCTGGTCATGCTGACGGTTTTTGGTGAACAGGTCTTTGCCGATGGAGGCAGCGGTGGTTTGTCTGGAGTTTTGTATTCCATGCGCGGGCTTGGTGCTGCTGTCGGGCCGATTATCGCCTGGAAACTGTTTGGTGACAGCCTGCATGCAATGCGCAGGGCCATCGGAGCCGCCTTTTTTATCTCTGCTGCCGCCTATCTGTTCTTTGCCCAGGCGCCAAATATTGTTGTGGCCGGATTTTTTGTTTTTATCGGCCACATTGGAGGTTCGATTCAATGGGTTTTCAGCACAACGCTGTTGCACCGGCTTGTGGATTACCGTTTCCGGGGACGAGTGTTTGCTGCAGAGATGGGACTTTTGACTTTGATTCTCAGTATTTCCACTTGGTTGACCGGGGTGGCCCTGGATCATGGATTTGATCCCGGAATGATTGTTGTCGGGCTTGCCCTGCTCTTTGTCCTTCCAGGATCATGCTGGATTTTTTATCTTATTCGGTTCGCGGAAAATAAACCGCCCGGACAGTAAGGTTACGGAAAAAAAACTTGCTTCTTTTGGCGCGATGCATACCTTGTGGGATAAATAACTGTGGAGATAGAATGAAATTTAAACAAATATCCAGTTTGCTTGTCGTTCTCTTTATATTGATTACCGGAGCACAGATGACTATGGCTGAGCAGAAACGAGCGATTTTTGCCGGCGGCTGTTTCTGGTGTATGGAACCGCCGTTTGAAAATACCAAAGGCGTCATTGATGTAACTGCCGGCTACACAGGCGGCCGAACTGAAAATCCGAACTACCGGGAGGTCAGTTCCGGCAGCACCGGACATTATGAAGCGGTTGAGGTAATTTATGATCCGGAGAAGGTCAGTTATGAGCAGTTACTGTCCGTGTTCTGGCATCAGATAGATCCAACCGATGACGGCGGCCAGTTTGCTGACAGGGGGACCCAGTATTTTACGGCAATTTTTTATCTTGACGAGCAGCAGAGAAAACTTGCCGAGGCCTCAAAACAGGCGCTTGACGATTCCGGTATTTTTGATAAACCAATAATCACCGCCATCCTGCCTGCGGCTCCTTTTTACAAGGCTGAAGAATACCACCAGGATTATTATAAAAAAAATGTTATGCACTATTCCCTGTATAAGGAAGGTTCCGGGCGATCGGCTTTTCAGAAGACCACATGGAAAGATCATGATGTCCCACCGCCTGCCCCCTATGTGCGGCCCAGTGACAGTGAGCTGAAAAAAAGACTCACGCCATTGCAGTGGGAGGTAACCCAGGAAGAGGGAACCGAACGACCCTATGATAATCCGTACTGGAATAACAAGGCTGAGGGAATTTATGTGGATATCGTGTCCGGTGAGCCGCTTTTTTCCTCAACGGACAAGTTCAAGTCCGGTACCGGCTGGC
>CAZURY010000335.1:0-3213 GCA_964623145.1 uncultured Desulfobulbus sp.
GAACAAAATCTTCCCGATGTCCACACAATATGAGATAACAGCATGACAAAAAATCATCCAGACATCTCCTGCCACTGCCGCCGTGGGCAGGATGGACATTGTTTCCTGCGTGAACAACCCTGTCCGGTTGATGCCCAGCCCCTGTCACATGCCTGTGGAAATAATCGTGTCAAAGTATGCAAAGTGGCCGGCGGCCGTCAAATCTGCGCTAAAATGGCAAATTTAGGCGTGATGCCGGGAACGGAAATGGAACTGCTCTGTCGCCGTCGTGGTCGGCAATGCATGATCAAGGTCAACGGCAGCACACTAAGTCTGGATGCGGCAACTGCTGATAATATTTTTGTTACCGCAGTATAAAGGAAAATTTTTTTTGCCCTTCTTGTTAGGTAACCCTAACACAACAGTGCATCTCAAAATATAAACGCCATGCAGAATATCATTGTTCTCATCGTCATTCTTCTCGCCGCCTTTTTTATCGGCAGACGTGTCGTTCGGTCATTTCGTTCCGGTCATGCGCCGTCATGCGGTTGCGGTTGTTCCGGTTGCAGCAGCGCTCCCTCTTGCACATCAAAAAAAAAATCATCATCCTGACAGGCGCCGGAAAAGCCATCTCCCTTATTTAACCTCATCTCTTTATCAGCATCTCTCCTGCTTGCGAATAAAAAAGTAATGAAACTACGCACAATGAAAACCGGATCAACCGGCACGATCAAATCCATTACCACCCAGGGAAGCGTTGGACTCCGCCTGCGTGAAATGGGTCTTGTTCCTGGTACAACCATTCAGCTTGAAGGCAGAGCCCCTCTTTATGATCCGGTTCGACTCCGATTGCGTGGGCAGATTCTTACTCTACGCAACAATGAAGCCGATCATATCGAAATGTGCCGGGAGGCGGGACAATGAGCTCCACAATCTCCATTGCCCTTGCGGGTAATCCCAATGCCGGCAAAACGACCCTGTTCAACAGATTAACCGGGGCCCGGCAACATGTTGGAAACTATCCAGGTGTAACAGTAGAAAAAAAAGAAGGTTTTTTTACCCATGACGGTCAGGAAATAAAAGTAACCGACCTGCCCGGAACCTATTCCCTGACGGCCTATTCAGTGGAAGAACTGGTTGCCCGTGACTTTATTGTTAATGAACGGCCTGATGTTGTTGTCGATATTGTTGACGCCTCCAATCTGGAACGTAACCTGTATCTCACCTGTCAATTTCTGGAATTGGGTGTACCCCTCGTGATAGCTTTAAACATGGTGGATGTTGCGGAAAGCCGGGGTATCGAAATCGACGCGGACCGGCTTTCAGAGCTTCTCGGGGTGCAGGTGGTTCCCATTGTTGCCCGCTCCGGCAAGGGAATTGATGAACTTTTTGATGCCATCCTTGCAACAGCCGGCAGAGCAAGGTCTATTCACCCGGTACTCCTGCGATATGGCTCCGATCTGGACCAGGCTATATCCGAAATGCTTCCTCTGATTGAGGCCGACAACCTGCTAACCGACCTTTATCCAGCCCGCTGGGTCGCCATCAAATTTTTAGAGCATGATGAACAGATCATTACACGGGCCAAAGAAAAAAATCCTCAGTTGAGTGAACAGCTTCTAAAACTGTGTAAATTCGTGACCGCTCATCTTCAACAGACCATGGAGGTTTATCCCGAATCGGTCATTGCCGATCACAGGTACGGATATATAAAATCCGTTCTTCATCAGGGGGTTGTTCGGGAAAAATTTGTCGGTGATCGCCTTTATACCTCCGATAAAATAGATAAAATCGTCACCCACAGATTGCTTGGCCCCTTGATCATGGCGGCCATCCTTTATGGCCTGTACACCTTTACCTTTAACTATTCCACAGTCCTGGTTGATCTGCTGGCCGCTGTCTTCACCCATGCTTCAATCGTTGTGGATTCGGTGTTGCCTGACGGTCCGATTAAATCCATGATCGTCTCCGGTGTTATTGACGGCATGGGCGGCGTATTGGGTTTTGTACCTATTATCATGTTCATGTTTTTCGGCATTGCCGTGCTTGAAGATTCCGGCTACCTGGCCCGAGTCGCCTTCATGATGGACCGTATTTTTCATTTTTTCGGTCTGCACGGTTCATCGGTCATGCCCTTTATTGTTTCCGGCGGTATTGCCGGTGGCTGTGCAGTCCCCGGAGTCATGGCCACCCGCACGCTGCGTTCGCCCAAAGAACGGATGGCCACCCTGCTCACGGTGCCCTTTATGAACTGCGGGGCTAAACTGCCGGTACTGACCCTGCTGATCGGCGCCTTTTTCTCGGCTCATCAGGCACGCTATATGTTTCTTGCCACTGTTGCCGCCTGGCTGGTAGCCCTTATTGCTGCCAAATTCCTGCGCATGACGGTATTACGGGGTGAATCCACCCCTTTTGTCATGGAGCTGCCCCCCTATCGATTCCCGACCATCAGAGGCCTTGTTATCCATACCTGGGAACGAACCTGGCAATACATAAAAAAGGCGGGCACAGTCATCCTTGGTATTTCCATTCTACTCTGGGCCATGATGACCTATCCGGGCCTGCCGCAAAAAAAGGTTGATGCATTTAGCCGACAACGAATGGAAATCCAAACCAGGATACAGGCACTACAACTGGAGAACGCAGAGAGAACAAAGGGCAAAGATATCCATCCCGCTTCCGACCTCCATCTGCAAGCGGCCCTGGCTGAAATCAACAGGCAGGAGGCCCAGGCCCGCCTGCGCAATTCCTTTGCCGGTAGAATCGGCATTGCCCTGGAATCCATCAGCCAATATGCCGGATTTGACTGGCGGACCAATATAGCCCTGGTCGGCGGTTTTGCCGCTAAAGAGGTTATTATCTCCACCCTGGGGACGGCCTATTCCCTTGGCGACGTCAGCGCCGAAGATACAGCGACCTTAAAAGATCGCCTTGCGGGAGATCCTCATTGGAATCCGGTTGTTGCTCTGTCCGTGCTCGCCTTTATCATGTTTTACGCTCCCTGTTTTGTCACCATTGTCTGCATTGCCAGGGAAGCCGGCTCCTGGAAATGGGCTTTTTTTTCCATGTCCTTCAATACAATCTTTGCCTTTATCATGGCTGTCGCCATCTATCAGATCGGCATGCTTCTCGGACTGGGGGGATGAATTTCCCCTGAAATTCACTCGCCCGGCCTCCCTTGACATTTCCCGTCCGCAGATACATAGTAGTTGGCAGCTTGGAAAAACCTAAGGC
>CAZURY010000336.1:0-3210 GCA_964623145.1 uncultured Desulfobulbus sp.
GCGCCATTATTGCCGATGAAATGGCCATCGGCATGATCAACTCCAAGACCACGGCAGTACGCATTATCCCGGTACCGGGAAAAGAGGCCGGTGACTTTGTCTCCTTTGGAGGCCTGTTCGGAGAATCAGCCCTGCTGCCGGTGAGAAATGTCGGCAAATCGTCACGGTTTATGGGGTTTGGCGGCAAGATCCCCGCGCCGATCAACAGTCTGAAGAACTGAAGCCATGCCCGATCAACAGACCATACTGATTGTCGAGGATTCACCGGTCAACCGTAAAATCCTCAACGAACTGCTGCGAAAACAGGGTTACAATATCCTTAATGCCGCCTCCGGTGAAGAGGCCCTTGAGCTGGTCGGCAAGATCCTGCCCGACCTGATCATCCTGGATATCCTCCTGCCCGGCATAAACGGATACACAACCTGTATCCGGCTGCAGGACGACCCCTTGACCAGAGATATTCCCGTCATATTTATCAGCTCACTGGATGCCACCGAAGACAAGATCGGGGGTTTTGAGGCCGGCGGAGTTGATTATATCACCAAACCTTTCCATCCGGCTGAAGTCATTGCCCGCATCTGTACCCATCTCCGCATCCGCCATCTGCAACGGGTGCTGGCAAAAAAAAATATTCTCCTGGAAGAAGAAAAACAAAAGTCAGAAGACCTGCTGCAAAATGTTCTGCCCCGTCGTGTAGCCAGGGAGCTGCTTACAACCGGTAACTGTGCGCCGAAACTATTCCCGGAGGCGACGGTCTGTTTTGCCGACATTGTGAACTTTACTGCCGCGTCCTCCCGGCTTTCTCCGGAGACCATCATCGGCGAACTCAATGAAATATTTACCGGTTTTGACCGGATAGCCACCCGGTATAACTGTGAACGGATGAAAACCATCGGTGATGCCTATCTTTTTGTCTGCGGTGTCCCCTCGGCAGACCCCCGACATGCTGAGAATATAGCCCGATCCTCCCTGGAGATGATTGAATTTCTTGACAGGCGCAATCAACAGGCGCAATTCGCATGGCAAATTCGAGTCGGCATCCACAGCGGACCGGTGATAGGTGGTGTGGTCGGCACGGAAAAATACCTCTATGATATTTTCGGTGATACCGTTAATATTGCCGCTCGAATGGAGGAACTCGGCTCGCCGATGCGGGTAAACGTGTCCAGCGCCAGTCATGCCATTCTGCATGACCGATTCCTGTTTACTTCGGGACAAGAGGTGCAGGTAAAAGGCAAGGGTAAACAGATAATGTATACCCTGACAAGCCCGCAGCCATTGAACAGAGGCTCCCGGAAACCAACAACCAACAACCACAAGACGGCTCTTTAATGAATCCTGTTGCAGCGCTTTCCCTGGCAGGCGCCATGTTTGTCCTGGCCGTTACTCCCGGGCCGGGTGTTTTTGCGACTGTCGCCAGATCACTGGCCTCAGGCTTTCCCCAGGCCGCAGCTGTTGCCGCTGGTATAGTCTGCGGTGACCTTTTTTTTCTATTGCTGGCTATTTATGGCCTATCCGCCATTGCTGAACTTCTGGGAACTTTTTTCCTTGTAATTAAATACCTGGGCGGACTGTATCTTATTTTTTCAGGATTACGTATCTGGTTCTCCCCGGCACGGCAGAGGGGAATGCACACGGCACATGAACCAACCATTTCCCCGGGCAAAAATTTTACCAGCGGTCTTGCCATTACCCTGGGCAACCCGAAGGTCATCCTCTTTTACCTTGGCTTCCTCCCCACGTTCCTCGATCTGCGCCATCTCGACACCATGGAAGTCCTGCTCTGCGCGACAATTGTTTGTCTGGTCCTCGGATCTGTCCTGCTTGGATACGGATACGGAGCCGCCAGGGCACGGTCTCTTTTCAAGAGCAGACGTTCACTGAAAAACCTGAATCGTGGATCCGGCGCCATCATGATGGCCGGCGGTTCAGTCATCCTGGCCGGAGCATAACCATGAAAGGCTTTTTTCAACTGATCAGTTCTGCCGAATTTTATCGGTTATTTTCCCGTTTTTCCGCACTGCCTGGAGAAAATATACCAGCTGTCAAGGGTCTTGGCCGCGTTGTGGTGGACAACAGCCTGACAGCGGATGAACCGCTGCCGCCCTTTTGCCGCTCCACCATGGACGGCTTTGCCGTTCGGGCCCGTGACACATTTGGCTGTTCCGAATCGGAACCGGCCCTGCTTGAAATCACAGGGGAAATCGCCATGGGGTGTCCGGGGACCGAGTTCACATTAGGACCCGGCCAGGCCGTTCACATCTGGACCGGCGGAGAACTTCCACATAGGGGGGACGGGGTGGTCATGGTGGAATACACACACCTGATGGACAGGCAGACCGTGGAAGTTTTCCGGCCGGTGGCCCCGGGCGAAAATGTTATACGGGCCGGGGAGGATTTCAAACAAGGCGCAAATATTCTCCCGGGCAAACGAATGCTCAGGCCCCAGGACCTGGGGGTACTCGCCGGACTGGGAAAAACCCGGTTGAACGTGCACCGGCGTCCAAGGGTCGGCATCATCTCCACCGGTGACGAACTGATCGCCCCTGACCAGCCTCTGACTCCCGGAAAGATTAGGGATATTAACTCCACAACACTCACGGCCCTGGTTACCGAAGCCGGTGGTATCCCGACATGTTATGGGATTATTGAAGACAGCTTAAAAAAAATGCTTGCTGTGTGTGAAGAGGCGCTTACGGAAAACGACATGCTGCTCCTCTCCGGCGGCAGTTCTGTCGGCAGGCGGGACTTTACCCTGCAGGTGCTTGAGGGCCTTAACGGCAGTGAACTGCTGGCGCATGGGGTCGCCATCCGGCCCGGAAAGCCGACCCTGCTGGCGGCCCGTGGCAACAAGGCGATTTTCGGCCTGCCCGGGCATGTGGCCTCGGCCATGGTCGTCTTTTATCTCTTTGTCCGGCCGTTGTTACGTCTCTTTTCCGGTCTTGCCCCGACCCATGGCCTGACCGAAATACAGGTTACCTGCAGTGAGCAGATTCCATCGGTCATTGGCCGCGAAGAATACGTGCGGGTCAGCCTGCAGAAAGCTCACCGTGATTTGCTTCCTGTCGCGACACCGGTCTACGGAAAATCCGGACTACTGCATCCACTGGTTGCCGCCGACGGCCTGCTGATCATCGATCGCGATGTGGAAGGATTAGACAAAAATGCCCGGGCAAAGGTGTTGCTCTTTCCCTGATTTATTACATATAC
>CAZURY010000337.1:0-3194 GCA_964623145.1 uncultured Desulfobulbus sp.
GGTAAAAAATCCATATTATTTTTTCAGGGGGGAGAGATGCGAGCTCCCCGGCAACCGTTCTGCTGCCTGCTGCAAACAACGAACCACAGCAGGAAGTAATCCGTTCCGGGTGCAGTCCCGAGAAAAACCAGATCTGCAGCACAAAGTCTACGGCCAGCAGAAAAGCAATGATCGGTAATGCCGCATACTTCTGTTTGACAAGCGGGGTATCTTCACAATGCTGATCAATTGAATTAATAATCACCCACAATGAGGCTAGAAAAAAAATAATTCCCTTTATCAGCAAAACATTCCAGCCAATCGGATTGGCGTTCAGTGTTCCGGTGGCACACATGGCGCCGATAAACAAAGAATGAATATCATCAATCGTGTAGAGAAAAAGCAGGCCTGAAAAGATTGAAAAACAGAGCACCAGGCCGACAACAGTGGAGATCAGGTAGGTTTTTCGTTCAAGCAATAATTGTTCTGCCGAAGAAGAGGACGCATCCCGGCGCACCATGATTTTCACCCCTGCAAAAGCGGCAAAAAGCACAAGAACAAAAGAAATAAACGCGCCAAGGAGCAGGGCAAGGATTCCGGGGTGCAGAATCATGAATCTGATGAATCGATAATACGACCATCCCGCATATGAATGACACGATTTATCATGGGGTGACCCGAGACAAAAGAATCATGGGTGGCAATGAGCACGGTTTTACCCTCCCGCTTCAACCCGGACAGGATATCAAGCAGTTCCGATGCCAGGGTACTGTCCAGATGGGCGGTCGGTTCATCGGCAATGATAACCTGCGGCTGATGAATCAGGGCCCTGGCAATGGCAACCCGCTGTTGCTCTCCCCCGGAGAGCCGTGCAACTTTCGTCCTCACCTTATCATGTAGATCAAGACGCGCTAAAATCCTCCCGGCTCTTTCCTTCATCTGCCCCATGGAAAGATCACCGGGATAGAGAGGCAACAGGATATTTTCCAATACACTGACAGTTCTAATCAAATTAAACTGTTGGAAAATAAAACCAAAGGTTTTCCGACGGACATCCCCGAGAAATCTTTCGGGCAGCCGGGAGACATCCCGACCAGCCACCAGGACGCTGCCGGAAGTAGAGCGCGACATGCAACCAACAACTCCGAGCAATGTTGTTTTGCCGCACCCGCTGGCACCGCATAGAACAAGTGCTTCACCTTTTTTTACGGACATGGTTACATCGATTAATGCCCGAACCTCATCGGGCTTCTTCCAGTTATAATACTTGCTGATACGCTTAACCTGAATAATATCAGCCATTGGTTACACTCCACGCATCGCATTTTCAGGATCCGTGATTGCTGTTTTCCAGGAAGGAAGGACAGTGCTGGCCATATAGGGAAGTATCGTTAAAAAACCCAGGACGATAATCTGGTAGCCGTCAATATAGGGTACAAGATGAAGCCGGGGAAAGAGAACGGACCAGCCCTTGAGCACCGGCATGAGAAGCGGCGCATCCAACAGGAACACATGGACGTAGGCCAGAGATATGCCGGCAAGAAAAGAGGTGACGGAGATAATGATTCCTTCGAATAATTTCAAGGTAAGAACATCGCCTGTGTCCCAGCCAATGGCCTTAAGAATGCCGATTTCCCTTTTTTCCTCGCCGCTGATACCGGTTGCCTTGTCCCAGGCCAGAATGGAAAAGGCAATCAGAGATGAAGTAAAAACAGTCAACATCATGCCGCTTCGCCAGTTAAAAATCGACGCATAGGTGTGAAGTATTTCATCAATGGTTATCGGCCTGGTATCGGGCAGCAGTCTCTTAATCTTTTGAGCGACCAGAGCCACCTCCCGGCCATTAAAGACCTCCACGGTAATATCGGTTGCCAGCCCGTCTGGCATGCCGAAAAACCCCTGCAAGGCCTCATTGCTCAACACAATAAGATCATTGGTCCACAGATTTGAATTCGCCTTAAATGTTCCCGATATTTCACAGGAATAGCCGACTCCTTTACTGTCGATCAACAGGAGATCCATGCCTGTCTCCGCATGCTGTGCCCCGGCAACCCCCTGCCCGATAATACATTGTTCATCGGTGGTAAGCGTTTTACCGGAAACCATTGCAAACCGCCTCTGTCCCCTGTCAATACCAAGCAAGGTGTAATTCACGTGATAGAGGCTGTCATAATAATATCCCCAGACCCTTGGTTGAACACGGCCTACCCCCGGAATTTTTTCAATAATCCGGGAATAACTGATGGGAACAAGCTCGTGCCGGCCACCGACAAGTCTCTGGACAACGATGGCCGGGGCGTCAACCAGAACCGCCAGTGCCGTTTTTTTCAGAGAATGGGTCAGCAGCAGGACAGAGGCAAGAACGGCGATGGTAAACGAGTAGACAACGATAATCGACAAATTCTTGAATTTTCTACGGGCAAGTGAAGAAAGCGCGAACTCCAGGATTTTCAACAAGCGGATCATTGACGAGTTCTACCTGTTGTTGTGTCAATAGAGAGCCGACTATCTACTGCCGGCAGGGTTGGGGCAATTATGGATCCTGCAGGAAAATGTTCAAACGCGGCCGGAAAATCCTGGAAAGGAGTAAAAAAATCCGCCAGGGCCGGATTCCTTGTATAACGGGCCTCTGTCCAGAGAGCGACATCCGTAAGGGCGAGACGATGAACGAGTTTTCGCGTTTCCGGCAGCTCATTTTCCCGCCACAGTTTCTGTACCCGCCGACTGTGCAGGGAGAGCAAAGCAAGGTGAACCAGAAAAAGGGCGATAATCCCCAGAAAACAACTTGTTCGCCTCATAGTCCGGCAAGAGTTTTCAGAGTTACCTGCTCAAACGTTACAATAGTACGGCCCCCATGGTCACGGACAAAGGTTTGGGCAGCCTTTTTACCCGCCACAGGAACAAGTTCCTTGCCCATGGGTCCGAGAACATCACTGCCGACAATATAAAAAAGGGCGTCAGCAGCAGCTGGTTTGGCCGAATAGTATTCAGTCACATAGATCCCGGCAATGTTGTTTTTACTTTTACCGGCGCCATCTTGCGGTAACTTCAAATAAAATTTGAACAAATCCTTGGGACCGTCGAAAAACACCCTGGCACCATCCTTAAATTCAACCTGAGCAACCCATGCCGCATAAGGAGCTACAAACATCCCGCACACCGGACAACGATCAGCGGGACCGGGCTTTACAGGTTCTGCGGCCAGGATTCCGGCT
>CAZURY010000338.1:0-3192 GCA_964623145.1 uncultured Desulfobulbus sp.
GCTATGGCCGGGTCAGGCGCGGTAAAACGATTAAAGGCCATAAAATTCATGGACGCTGCCGAAAGAATCAACTCCGAGGAAATAAGCATTCCAATGATTGTTCTTCGACTGATGAGTCCGTAAATACCGAATCCAAAGAGGAGCGCCCCCAGGACCAGATAGGTATTCAAGCAATTATACAGACCAAGTGGATTCATAATATTTTCCTTAATACAAAGCTATCTTCTTCCCCTGCGGGCAATGACCAGGGCCCCGATGATGGCCACCAGCAGCAGAATGGAGACCAGCTCAAAAACCAGAGAATGGGAGGTCAGCAGAATTGTTCCCAGGTGGTGCATATCTCCACTTCCCGTACGGGGAAAAACGCGCCAGTCGGTGCTAAGAGCCATTAAGGTGAGGGCGGCAAACACCATGCCTGCAATCGTAAGGCCCAGAGGACCGCTGAACCGGGTGATATTTTTCCCGGGGGTATCGGCTTCTTCCGGCGCTGCCATCATGATGGCAAAGGCAATCAAAATTGAAACCGCACCGACATAAATCAACATCTGCATCATGGCCACAAAGGGGGCCAGGAGAAAATAATAGGCGCCGGCCACGCCGGTGAAACAAACGGCAAGCCCGGCAATACATCGAACCAGGCGGGTGGCGGTGGTGGCCACAAATGCTCCGGCCACTATCAGGCCGATCGTGGCCCAGAAAACCAGGCCGACAAACCCCTCGGCAGAAAAAAGGGCTGGATTTGTTGCCGCTTGACAAAGGGCCGCATGCATCAATCCTGTTCCTCCAGTCTTTTGAGCAGATCAAAGATATAGGCATCCCTGCTGGTGCCGGCCAGGTTATAATCTTTGGAAAATCGGATGGCGCCAAAGTTACAGCTCTCAATACAGGTGCCGCAAAGACTGCAGGTGGTAAAATCAAGATGATATTTTGTCAGCGCCTTTTTCTTTTCCCCTTCCGGTTTTTTCCCGCTGAGCGTTATGCAGTGAGACGGACAGGAACGCATGCACATCCCACAGACAACACACTTGGGTTTGCCGGATTCCTCGTCGGCAATCAATTCGATGTGGCCGCGAAACCGCTCGGCCATTTCAGGAACGACCCAGGGGTACTGCTCGGTCACCACCGGCTTGAAAAATTCCCTGGCCGTAATGGAAAGCCCAACCAGCAGGCTCTTGCCGCCGCCAAGAATATCCGTCCAGTAGTCGTTCATAATCAGGGTCTAAAAAATTTTAATAAAAGCCGCCGTCAGGACCAGATTAGCCAGTGAAAACGGAATAAGAATTTTCCACGACAGATTGAGCAATTTATAAATCTGGGTTCTGGGATAGGTCCAGCGTACCCAGATGACGGTAAAAAGAAGCAAATAAATTTTTACTAAAAACCACCATATTCCGCCGGACAATCCAAGGGGACCGTCCCAGCCACCAAGGAAAAGAATGGTGATCAGACAGGCGCCGATAACCATATTCAGGTATTCACCCATCATAAACAGTCCAAAGCCCATGGAACCGTACTCGGTCATGTGACCGGCAATAAGTTCGGATTCCGCCTCAGCCATGTCAAAGGGAGCGCGGTTGGTCTCGGCCACGGAACAGATAAAAAAAATAACAAAGGAAATCGGCATAATGATGCCCTGGGCAAGGGAATGGCTCTGCACGGGAAAAATATTCCAGTTCCAGAAACCTCCCTGCTGGGCAGCCGCTATTTTTTCAAGATCCATGGTGCCGGTCAGCATGACGATGGTGATGACGGTGACCAGCATGGGAATTTCATAGGCCAAATTCTGAGAAACCGCACGGGCAGCGGAGATGAGAGAATATTTGTTGCCCGATGCCCAGCCGCCCAGAAGCACAGCCATCATGCCGACGGAGGCAAGGGCAAAGATCAAAAGGACTGAAAGCTCAACCGCTCTTGCCTGCACGTTGCCGGCAAACGGGATGACGGCCATTGAGGTTAATGCCGGTATCATGGCCAATATCGGCGCCACCCGAAAAAGGATGCCATCAACACCCTGGGGGATAAGCAGCTGCTTGCTCATCAGTTTCAAGCCATCGGCAAGCGGCTGCCACAAACCCTGAGGGCCGACCTCCATGGGGCCGGTCCGCCGCTGGATACGGGCGGCGCCTTTCCGTTCACACCAGCCGAGATAGGCGGCATTGAGACCGGCAAAGGCCATAAATCCCAGTAAATAGAGGATCGGACGCCAGATGCTTGTATCCATATCTTTTGTATTCTTATCTTTGCTCTTTTTTTAGTCGGCAGAAGCTCAGCGATCGATTTCCGGAATAACCAGATCAAGGCTGCCCATAAACGCAAGGGCATCGGCCAGCAGCATCCCCTCGGCCACCTCGGCAAAACAGCTCAAATTGGAAAAAGTCGGAGAACGCAGTTTGAGCCGATACGGATTCTTACCACCGTCACAAACCAGGCGGTGCCCAAGATTACCACGGGCTGTCTCCACCGAGGCCCAGTAATCACCGGCCGGTGGTTTCAACATTTTGGGCGCCTTGGCCCTGACCGGCCCGTCGGGGAGCTTATCCAAAGCCTGTTCAATAATTCGCAGAGACTGCTCTATTTCATCCATACGCACCATGTACCGGGCCATGGAATCACCGTCCTCATAGACCGGGACCTCAAAATCAAACTCGGGATAGACGGAATAGGGCTCGTTTTTACGCACGTCATAATTAATGCCCGATCCCCTGGCCACCGGCCCGGTACAGCCATAACAACGGGCCTGCTCTTTTGAGAGCTGACCAATGCCCTCAATGCGTTTTTTGAGAATAATATTATGGGTTACCAGGTCATGATACAACCTGGGCAGGCGTGATCGCAGTCGTTTTATAAAGGCGTAAGTACCCGTAATAAATTCATCATCGATGTCGTTGTACACCCCGCCGAAACGAAAATAACAATAGGTAAGCCGGGATCCGGTGATCCGCTCCAGCAGGTCAAGGATCTTTTCCCGGTCGTCAAAGGCATAAAGCAGCGGCGAGAATCCTCCCAGATCGAGAAGAAAGGCTGCCCACCATAACAGATGACTGGCCAGCCGGTTCAACTCAACTGTGATGACCCGGATATATTCGGCCCGCTCCGGCACCTCGATTCCGGCGGCCCGTTCAACCACCAGGCAATATCCATGATTATAGGCCAGGGCATGCAGGTAATCCATGCGGGCAGTATTGGGCATGA
>CAZURY010000339.1:0-3188 GCA_964623145.1 uncultured Desulfobulbus sp.
AAAGCCAATTGTTAATGGCGGTGGAGTACACGCGGAAAGACGGGTCGATAATTCGATCCAATGCTATTGGTTAAGTTCCCGGTTGATTGTGGATGCTATTGCCTGCAAAGTGTATGGCTTTTTGACGATACTTCGCACTCCGAGATGTAATGCCTCTTTCACTCTTTTACTTTCGGAATAACCGCTGACAATAATGACCTTTTGATCCGCGTGGATTTCAAGTAGGCGGCGGTAGGTGTCCAGACCATCGATTCCCGGCTCCATAATCATATCAAGAAGAACAATGTCGAATTTTTTTGTGGAAAGCAGCTGGATTGCATCTTCCCCACAGGTGGCCGTCTCCACCTTGTAGCCAAGGGTAGTGAGGATGCTGAGACCCAGCGATCGTTGTTCGGGGGAGTCGTCCACCAGTAAAATCCTTTCACCATTTCCTCTGTTGATCAGTGTAGATTTGGATTTTGACGGTATCTTGCCGTTACTTTCATGGATTGCCGGCAGTAATACGGAAATCGATGTCCCCTTGCCGGGGGAGCTTTTTACATCCAGAAATCCTTCGTGATCCTTGACCGTGCCCCAGACAACTGTCATTCCGAGGCCGGTACCGCTTCGGCCCATAATCTTGCTGGTATAAAACGGCTCAAATATCCTGTTCAAACTTTCCTGATTCATGCCGACGCCGTTATCCTTGATTGTCAAAACCACATATTTTCCAGGCATTATTGTGTCATACGCCTGGATGGGTGACTGGATAAGGCGATTTTCCGTTACTATGGAAATTGTTCCCTGGTCTTCAATTGCTTCAAATCCGTTAACAATCAGATTCATCACCATTTTTTCAAGGTGTATCGGCGAGCCGGAGACAATTGTCGGCCCGGAGAGTAAATCGATCTGCACGCGCACCTCGGGGTTGCCTTTTCGCAGGGCCATGAATTCTATGCTTTGTAAATATTCTTCAACAATGTCGTTGAGTTGCACCTCTTCTTTTACAGTGATCCCCCGGCGGGCCAGAGTCAGCAGGTCCTGGACAATTGCTGCTGCTCTGTTTCCTGCCTCCTGTATGTTTTTCAGCGGTTCGCGCATGTCACTTTCCGGGGGCAGGTCGAGCATGAGCAGGTCCGGATAGCTGACAATTCCGGAAAGCACATTGTTCAGGTCATGCGCCACTCCACCGGCCAGTTGGCCAAGCAGTTCCATCTTCTGGGCTCGGAGTAGTTCCGCTTCCAGTCGGATGCGCTCCTCTTCGGCCCACTTTCGTTCTTCCATTTCAACCCGCAACTGTTTATTGGCCTGTTCAAGTTCAGCCGTCCTGAGTTTGACACGCAGTTCCAGCTGGTCGCGGGCATCTTCCAGTTCCGTCTCTTTCACTTGCAGTTTGCTGATAGCCCTTGCCAGCAGCTGCTGCTTTTCCCGCATCGCCTTTCTGGCGCTTGCGCGGCTGTTTTCCACAAGACAGGCCAGTGCGAAAATAAGCAGATAGGAGGGAATAAAACGAATGGAGAAGTCTCTGCTGTTGTAAACACTTACTGTGTCACTGAGCAGGTCGACCATCAAAAAGCCGGTACAGAAGGCAAACAGTATTCCGGTCGCCAGAGCGCCTTTTTTAAAGCCAAGCAGATAGAGAGAAAATAAGGGAAAGGTGTACAACCACATAAAGGCGGTGGTGTTAACTCCGCCCGTGAAAAAAAGAAAACTGAAAAATATCAGGATAATAGTCACCCCGACTCGGGCGACAAGTGGTTCTTTTCCGGTTTGGCGCAGGTAGAAAAAGAGACCGGCAAAAAAACCGGCCATTGCAAAATCCATCAGCCCAAGAGGCCTGTCATGCTGAATCAGGGCGACTGAACCCATGATCAGGAGCAGTAGAAAACCCAGGAAAAGAAAAATGTTAATGAGGACTATTTTTCTTCTGGTTTCGCTGTCGTGGTATTCACGTATTCCACTGTGAATAAAAGAATGCATCTATTTTCCCGGGGTAATTTGGATGCGGTTGTGTCTTGATTGAAAAGAAAGAGTAAGAATACGGCGGCAAACACTCAGCCGATGCTTGGCAGCGTGAGTAAAAATCGCTGAGAAACCGCCGGGAGACGGGGGATACTGGTCTGGGTATGCTGTCAATGCGTATCAGCCTCGGGCTTGGGTTGTCTATGTCGGCATTTTTCCTGCTGCTTTGGGGAAAAGCTGAATTCTCATTGTTCAGCACATACTACAGGAAACTGTATGATTTTTGTATAAAAAATTATACCTAAATGCTGCAGTCGTCATGCGCTCCGCGCCGTATCATTGTTCGTGTACCGAGAACGCCTGGCCAGGTGAAGCTGACACAGCAGATTTGCCTTTATCGATGTTCGAATGCTGGACAACTGCAGGATTTAGGTTCTGCTTTAATTCAGGCCGTTCATGATTGTCGGCGGTGGTAAAAATTTTGCGTTTTCGCCGTTATCCTTTGTTTTTGATAAGTTCAGCCAGCTTCTTTGCCTGCAATTCAGCCGTGGCAAGTACCTCGTCTGCAGGACGTCCCTGCCATTCCACAGGGTCGATAAATTCCCATTTCAATTTTTCGGTGAGGGTGTCCATTTCCCGCTGGGCGCCTCCGGACCAGCCAAATGAGCCGAAGCGCAGTACTTTTTTATTCCAGACCTTTTTTCGGCCAAACATATCAAGAACCCAGGCCATGGGTGGAAACATCCGATACTCATAGGTCGGCATTCCGATGATCAGGCCGGTTGATTTCCAGACGGACTCAAGAATAAAGGCGACGTGATCATCAGGCACGCGGTGGACGTGGACCGGCAATCCTTCGGAGCGAACACCCTGTACCATTGCGTTTACAACTTTCCGGGTATTACCGTACATGCTTGACCAGAGGATGGTGACCTCAGGCTCGGCAGGGCCGTTCATGTAACCGGCAAAACGTTCATAGGCCTTAATGATGGCCATGGGATTTTCCCGCCAGACGATTCCATGGGAGGGGGCAACCATTTTTATGTCCAGATCCTGGAGCCGGTCAATGGCCTTGGAGACAAACATGGACAGACCTCCGATGATATTGGCATAGTATCGCAGGGCTTCGCGCATGAAAAAATCATGTTGTTCGGAGGATAACTGATCATCGAAAATAATGTCCTGGATCGTCCCGTAAGAGCCAAACGCATCACAGGAAAAGAGAATACCCGAAGACTGTTCATAGG
>CAZURY010000340.1:0-3177 GCA_964623145.1 uncultured Desulfobulbus sp.
CCGGTGGGATGCTTTTCCAGCCGGGTCAATAAAAGGTAGGGTAGCTGTCGTTTATTCAGGCATCCGGGAACCGGAAGGTCATGGTTTTGTTTTTTCTGCCCACACGGACTTCGCCGCCATTTTTCAGACGGCCGAAAAGGATTTCCTCTGTAAGCACGTCACCAATCTCCTTCATAATCAGTCGCCTGAGCGGCCGCGCTCCGTAAGCGGGTTCATATCCGTGGCGGGCCAGATGCTTGCGGGCAGCCGGGGTAATGGTGATTTTTACCTTTTTTTCCGAAAGCTGCTGCTGCAGTTCCCCGATCATTTTGACCACCACTTTTTCCACAACCTCGGGTTGAAGGGCGCCAAAGGTAATCGTTGCATCGAGCCGGTTCCTGAATTCCGGAGAAAAGAGGTTTTTCAGGGCCTTTTGTTCCTTGCCGGAACTGTCACCGAGAAAACCAATGGCCCGCTCACTCATTTCCCTGGCGCCTGCATTGGTGGTCATTATCAGGATGACATTACGAAAATCAGCTCTGCGGCCGCTGTTGTCGGTTAGAGTTGAATGATCCATGACCTGTAGAAGAATGGAAAAAACATCGGGATGGGCTTTCTCGATTTCATCAAGGAGCAGCACTGTATACGGATGCTTACGAATGGCATCTGTCAGCAGCCCTCCCTGCTCAAAGCCGATATAGCCCGGCGGGGCGCCGATCAATCGGGCCACAGCATGTTTTTCCATGTACTCGCTCATGTCAAAACGTTCAAAGTTGATCTTCATGGCCGCAGCCAGCTGCCTGGCCACCTCGGTCTTTCCGACTCCGGTGGGTCCGGCAAAAAGAAAAGAACCCGTGGGAGAGGTCGGGTTGCCCAGCCCGGCCCTGGAACGTTTGACAGCCCTGACAAGGTTGTTGATGGCCTCGTCCTGGCCAAAAATAGTGGATTTAAGAGTCTTGTCAAGATGGTGCAGTTCAGCCAGGTCATTGCCGTTTTTGGTCGTTACCGGTACCCGTGCCATCTTTGAGACAATATGTTCGATGTCCCGTATGCTGACCGTGCCGCCCTCTTTGCCGGCAAGCCGGAATGAGGCGCCCACCTCATCAAGTACGTCTATTGCCTTGTCAGGCAGAAAACGGTCGTTGAGGTAGCGGGCTGACAGTTCAGCGGTTGCATGGATGGCTGTTTTGGAATAATGAACCTGATGGTGTTTTTCATACCTGGATTGCAGACCTCGGAGAATACTGTAGGTATCATTGATGGATGGTTCTTCGATGTCGATTTTCTGAAAACGCCGGGAGAGCGCCCGATCCTTTTCAATGTGGTTTTTATATTCTTCATAGGTCGTAGAACCTATACAGCGGATGGTGCCGGCCTGCAGGGAGGGTTTCAGCAGATTGGAGGCATCCATGGATCCGCCGCTGGTTGCTCCGGCGCCGACAATGGTATGCATCTCATCGATGAAAAGAATGGCGTTGTCATGTTTTTCAATGGCGCCGATAACGTCTTTTAACCGTTTTTCAAAATCACCCCGGTACTTGGTGCCGGCAACAAGAGTACCCATGTCGAGCATGTAGATCTCCGTACCGGAGAGAAGATCGGGCACCAGCTTTCCCGTGTCCACCTTTTCTTCCTTCCTGGCAAGCCCGTCTTCGTGAATACGCAGGGCAAGTCCCTCGGCCATGGCTGTCTTGCCAACACCTGGCTCACCAACAAGGAGAGGATTATTTTTTTTGCGGCGGCAGAGCACCTGCATGATGCGTTCAAGCTCGCTGTCACGTCCGATGAGCGGATCAATGGCGCCTTCGGCTGCCCGGGTGGAAAAATTAACAGTGAATTCTTCCAGGGGATTGCTGCCCGTTTTCTTTTTGCTTTGCTTCGGGTGCGGCTGTACCTGTCGCAGAGGCTCTCGCTGCAGGCTCTCGGGGATATGGTGCGAGATATACTCGACCACTTCAAGGCGGCCGACTCCTTCGGAGCCAAGGAAATAGACGGCATGGGACTCGGTTTCCGTAAAAAGGGAGACCAGAACGTCGCCGGTATCCACCTGTTTCTTGCCACAGCTCTGGACATGGTTGACCGCACGCTGTAACACGCGGTTAAAGGCAATGGTCTGGGCAGGTTCCGCCTGCGTGTCCTTGAGGACCGGCAGGCTGCCTGAAAAAAATCTTTCCAGGCGTACTTTCAGGTTATCATTATTCCCGCCGCATTTATCAATGATGTGACGGGCCAGGTCATCGTGGAGCAATCCATATAACATGTGCTCTACGGTGACATACTCATGTCTATGTGTCTTCGCTTCCTTTATCGCTTTGATAAGGGCCAGCTCAAGTTCTCTGCTCAGCATAATCTTTTCGATGTATTGGTTCAGCTCACCTTTTCCAAGGAGCATTTCAGAGGAAACTGATTCTTCCGGGCGAGGCGGTGCACGGCTGCGACCTTCGTCTCTCCGATCTCGCGGGTATAAACACCGGCAATTCCCATCCCCTGATGGTGTACATTGAGCATTATCCGGGTTGCTTCATCCGTGCTTTTATGAAAGACTGTTTCCAGAATCATGATAACAAAATCCATGGTTGTATAATCGTCATTGTGCAGGAGTACTCTGTACATATGGGGTTCCTGCAGGTCTTCCCGTTCACGCGTCAGGATGTCTTCCTGGCGGGTTGTTTTATTCTTTGCCATTACTGCCGGGTTATTAAAAAAGTTTATTTATTATTGTATCTCGATAAACGAAATTTTTCTATTCTTCTATTGTAATGCTCTCGCCTGATTTTGCAAGGCCGCAAAGTCGGGTAGTTGGTACCGGCCTTCGGCGGCCGAGGAAGCAAGCGGCCGGCCCGCAGATTTTACAACGGTCGTCGCGAAACGTGTGAAAGTGCCGGAAATACGTCCATTCACACAGGAAATTGTTTGCAGGCATATTTGCGATATGTCCAATTTTCAAGAGAATGGGCGTAGATTCGATGCGTTCACGCATCATAGCAGGCCGCTCGGAGTCTTTGCTTACCCGGAGTCTCGCAGGTAAGCGCAGACTCCGGGTAAGCGCAGCGAAGCGGAGACTCCGGATAAGCGGAACGTAGTGAAGACTTCGGGCTCGCTTACCTGTGAAATATGCGGGCTCGTTACGGCGTCATTGTTTTATTGTGACCATCGACGAGGAGCATGGAGAGGACGAGGTGCTGCAGCACGGTAAGG
>CAZURY010000341.1:0-3171 GCA_964623145.1 uncultured Desulfobulbus sp.
AAATGAAGGCCTCACCCAATATGGCCCCAGAGAGTGGAAAAATCCATGGTCATGCACGTACCACCCACGGATAATCGGAAAAGGGCCAGTGGTATTCTTCTGCCTGTCTCTGCCTTGCCATCTCCATATGGTATTGGCGATATTGGCCCGTCAGCATATTCCTTTATTGATTTTCTTGCCCGCTCAGGGCAGCAATACTGGCAGATCCTGCCAACCGGCCCGATCAGTTCATCGTTTGGAAATTCCCCATACATGAGTTTCTCAGCCCTTGCCGGCAACCCGCTTCTTATCAGCCCGGAGCTGCTTATTCGGGATTCCCTGCTCAGGCAGGCGGAAATACCCGGCAACAGCTTTTCCGAGTATTCCATTGATTATCATGATGTCAGGCAATTCAATAAAAAAATACTCCACCTGGCCTGGCAAAGATTCACCGCAAACAATACAGTAAAGGTTCTGGAAGATTTTAAACTGGAAAATCCATGGGTTAGTGATTACGCTCTCTTTTGTTCTCTCAAAAATCACTATCGGCAGGCACCCTGGTATTCATGGCCTGAAGATATCCGTTTCAGAGAAGACAGGGCTGTAAAAAAAGCAACCGGCGACCTTGCAGAAGAAATCAGATATCACGTTTTCATCCAGTATCTCTTTTTTCGCCAATGGCATGAGCTGCATCAATATGCATTAAAAAAACATCTACGGATCATTGGTGATCTCCCGATTTATGTTGCCCTCGACAGTGTCGACGTCTGGGTGAATCAGGATATTTTTGATCTGCATCCAAAGAATGGGCGGCCAAAATCAGTAGCCGGTGTTCCTCCTGATTATTTCAGTCCAACCGGCCAGCTCTGGGGAAACCCGCTGTATCGTTGGAATGCACGATCGTCCCTGGTCAAAAAACAGCTTTATGACTGGTGGCAGAGACGCTTTAAGGCAATTTTCAATATGGTTGATGCCATTCGCATTGATCACTTCCGCGGCTTCGAATCGTTCTGGGCTGTTCCTGCCGGAGAAAAAACAGCAGAAAATGGTAGCTGGAAAAAGGGTCCGGGCATTCATTTTTTCCAGGAAATGAAGCGCCGCCTCGGCCCCATGTCAATTATCGCGGAGGACCTTGGCATCATCACCCCTGAGGTGGAAAGACTGAGAGATACGCTTGGGTATCCAGGCATGAAAATATTACTCTTTGCCTTTGATGGAAATACAGACAATGCGTATCTGCCGCAAAATTTTATCCACAATTGCGTTGTTTATACGGGCACCCACGACAACGACACCGCAGTTGGCTGGTACCTGAGCCCGGAAACCCGGCCTGAAGCGCGCCGCCTGGCAAAGCGACAGGCCAACCAGTACAACGACGATGCCGCATCATTTCACCGTGATATGATATATCTCGCCCATTCTTCAGTGGCCGATACTTCCATAATACCTCTGCAGGATCTTCTTGGCTTTGGCAATGATTGCCGGATGAACATCCCCGGCACAAAAGAGGGTAACTGGCAATGGCGCTGCGCAGATCGATTTATCAGCAATGAGCTTGCCGACTGGTTTTATGAGGTCACTGCTTTTTTTAACCGGCTCAAGAAAAAAACGACCACCAACGTCCCGTCTGATACAACCCTAACCCGGATAAACCGGAAAATTCGAAATAAGAAACACCAAATTCGAAACAATATCAAATAACAATGGAACAAATGATTAAAATGGTTCCAATGCTCGACGCTATGGATTGTCCTTGTTTATGTCATTGAAACATTTGAATTTGGAATTTGTTTCGGATTTCGATATTTGGATTTCGAGTTTATTTTATGCCACAAAAAACACGAAAATAATTGTTAAGATACTAAACTCCGACACATGATGAAAATACTTATCCTGACAGGCAGTCCCCGAAAAAACGGTAACACGGATATACTTACGGCTGCAGTAACCAAACGATTGCAGAACAAAAAGGTAATGGTGCAGCAACAGCGCCTTGCAGACATGGATATCCATCCCTGTCTTGGCTGCGGCGGTTGTGAAAAAGAGGGTAACTGCATAATAAATGATGACATGCAGACATTGTATCCCCGTATTATAAACGCAGACAGGATACTTATCGCCTCGCCCATTTATTTTTATGGACTCACGGCCCAGACCAAAGCCTGTATTGATCGATGCCAGGCCCTATGGAGTCGAAAATATCTCTTGAAACAGCAAATTTCACCAAACAAAGGACGAAAGGGTTATCTTGCCAGTGTTGCCGCCACCAGGGGTGAACGAGTTTTTGAAGGCGCAAGGCTTTGTGCCCGGTACGTGTTTGACGCCATGGATGTCTCCTATGCAGGTGATCTTTTTTACCCGGGAGTCGACGCAAAGGGAGCGATCAGCAGGCATCCTGATTTTACGAAAAAACTCGATACATTTATCCAGATGCTTCTTCTGGAAGAATAAACGGATTACCAGTTCTTTTCCTGATTCTCCCGAGAAAGTTTCCGGTTCTATCGAGAAAGCGACTTGACAAAGTCCTGGAGATATTTTACAAAGCCTGCACCGCAAGGCCCCATCGTCTAGCGGTCTAGGACACCGGCCTCTCACGCCGGGAACAGGGGTTCGAGTCCCCTTGGGGTCACCACGAAAGACCAGGGAGTTAAGCTGAAGGCTTAGCTCCCTTTTTTATTTGTTATATAATTGCAGTGCGAGAGCAATTGGAGGATTACCATGAAGGAACCAACATTACATTTCATAGGTATCCTTGAGGGTGATATTACAAGCACCGAGGATGCGCCGAAAATTTATACTGAATCAAAGCGAACGGGCACCATCGAGATATATCCACAATACCAGGATGGCCTTGACGGCATAAAAACCGGACAGACTATTGTTGTCCTGTTCTGGCTCCACAAGGCTGCCAGAGATGTTTTGAAAGTGTATCCACGCGGCGAGAAGTCCAGAGGCCTGCATGGCGTGTTTGCCACCCGCAGCCCAATGCGGCCAAATCCCATTGCCATTTCCGAATTAAGGGTGACTGCCATCAATGACAATCGTATCAAAGTGTCCGGCCTGGATATTCTCGACGGCACCCCGATAGTCGATATAAAGAAAAAAATCTAAGGCTGATTTCACCCTCAACCCAATATAACAACGAACATCGAATTTCGAACTGCAGAATTTCGAACCGCAGTGTGCCCTGAA
>CAZURY010000342.1:0-3166 GCA_964623145.1 uncultured Desulfobulbus sp.
CTCAAAGTTGTATCGTTCGTATCCCGAATACGGCTCATGCCTGCGAACATCAAAACCTATTCCCGAGCCTCGCAGAATGGGACCGGACAGCCCGTAACCGGCGGCGTCAAAGGGGAGAATAACCCCGACATCCTTGGCACGGTGATAAAAGATGACATTGCCGGTGACCAGGTCATGATACCTGGGCAGGCGAAGGCGGAACCCTTCAATAAACTCCATTACCCTGGTGAACCATGTATCGTCCACATCCGAAGGCAGACCGCCGAAACGATAATAGCAATACGTCAGTCGGGATCCGGTGACCTCTTCCAGTAGATCAAGAATCAACTCCCGGTCGGTAAGTGCCTGTAGAAACGGCGTAAAACCACCAAGATCCAGAAGGAAGGCGCCCCACCAGAGCAGATGGCTTGATATGCGGTTAAGCTCGGTGGTAATTACCCTGATCTTCTCAGCCCGTTCCGGCACCTCAAACTGACAGAGTTTTTCAACGGCCAGGACCCAGGCAAGGTTATAGGAAAGGGCCCCTAAATAATCCATCCTGCAGACATAGGGAAGCGCCTGCGGATACGTCATGTTTTCGGCGATCTTCTCCTGCATCCGGTGCCCGTACCCAAGCACGGGATCGGCCTGAAGTATATACTCGCCATCCATATGGAGCACCACGCGTAATACGCCATGGGTACCGGGATGCTGGGGACCGAGGTTTAAAGCAAAATTCTCCTCACTTACCTTATCCAGTGTATATGTGGGTTGGACAGCTCTGTTCATGATACCCCGCTGAAATCTTTGCAGAGTGGATGGAAATCGGCATCCTCAGGAAGCAGCAGATTCCGGCTGTCCAGACAACCTTCGAATCTGATACCAAACATTTCGGTGGTCTCGCGTTCATGCCAGACAGCGCCGGGAAAAATTTTACCGATGGAAGGTTGAACAGCCCCATTGCGCGGTAGAGATACCCTGACCAGTAGACGCAGCGATTCCTCATAATGATTAAAGAGATAGACACACTCAAAAATTTCATCCTTGAGTTTATCAACCGCTGTTACTGTTTCTATAAAAAAACCGTTTCGTGACAATGCCCTGGCCAACGGCTGCACCTGTTCTTTGTCCAGGACAAGCGAACAGTGGAGGCCGCTGTTGGGGAACTCGGTCGGCTGATACTCAATACCCGCCTTGTCCAACGCTTTTTGCAGGGGATTATTCATCACCATCTTGAACTCTCCTTGGAATAGCCGGGGCATCGGGAAACCTGCGTTTACCGGTCAATTTTTCCTCAAGCTTTAAAAAGGCCTCAACAAGAGCCTCGGGCCGGGGTGGACATCCGGGAACATAGATATCAACCGGAATCAGCTGTTCCACACCCTCAACAACGTTATAGTTAAAATCCAACTTGAACGGCCCGCCGGATATGGCACAGTTCCCCATGGCAATCACCCATTTGGGCGCCGGCATCTGTTCATACAGCCGAACAACCGTGGGCGCCATTTTTTGGGTTACCGTGCCGGCAACGATCATAAGATCAGCCTGCCGGGGAGTGGCCCTGAATACACCGGCTCCGAACCGGTCAAGGTCAAAACGGGGACCGGCGGCATGCATCATTTCAATGGCGCAGCAGGCCAGACCAAAGGTCAACGGCCAGAGCGAATTTGCCCGTGCATGGTTGAAAATCTTTTCCAGCTGGGCAAAGTGTATTATCGGAGGGACAGTGCTTCCCGCTCCCATTTCCAGACTCCTTTTTTCCAGGCATAAATAATTGCCATAAATAAGATAAATACAAAAACCATCACTTCAAAAAAACCGGTTATCCCCACCCCCTGTCTGTAAATCCTGGCAATGGGAAAGAGATAGAGGACATCCACTTCAAAAACTATGAAGATCAGGGCATACATGTAATAAAAAACACCGAAACGGGAGGAGATAGCCTCACCGAATGCCTCCATTCCACACTCATAAATGGTCCCTATGTACTTGTTTTTAGCCGTTGGAGAGAGGAGGTAGCATGCCACCAGGGGCGCTATTGCAAAAATAACCCCGAGTATTATAAAAACGGACAGCATAAAACCATCGGCAACAAGGCCCGGATCAGGCGGCGCAGACATCTGATGAACAAAACTGGTGTGCAGAGCTTCTTCGGTCATTTACTGTTGCTCCTGTAACAATTGTTAAATGAATAGCGCAGTAAGCTACATGGTGGTATTATTAAAGGCAAATTCAAAATAATTTAGCCTGTTATAAATTTTGCTTATAAAAAAGTGGCTAAAAGATTATATGTAATAGTATTATAAACATACACCCATTAACACCTTGAAAAATTTCTTCACTTCAATCTAATTTTTTTTCTTTTTCCCTTCAATTTACCGGTAAAATCCGGTAGAAATCCATAACTGACACGCCTTGTAGACATCCCTTTTTTTTCGCATGCTACTGGTCCCGGGGCAACACTGCTTTAAAATATACATGGGTACAATGAATAAAAAAAACAAAGCGCTCTTTGTTTGCGGGGAATGCGGCTACCAGAGCCGGAAGTGGCTTGGAAGGTGCCCTGACTGCGGCCAGTGGGACAGCCTAAGTGAACAGCATCCTGTCATTGCCCCTGGAAACGGAAAAAAACTCTCCAGCCCTCAACCGCTTGCCTATCCGCAAAACGCTGATCATAACAGAATGGTCAGTGGCATCAGCGAACTTGACCGGGTTCTTGGCGGCGGCATTGTTCCCGGTTCCGTAGTACTGATCGGCGGTGATCCAGGGATCGGTAAATCCACATTGATACTGCAATTGCTGGCCGCACTGGCAACTGCCGGTCGTAAGGTGCTGTATGTAACCGGTGAAGAGTCCAGCCGTCAGGTCTCCATGCGTGCAGAGCGATTACACGTGGACAACAATAAGGATATTTTTCTAGCCACGGAGACCTGTGTGGAAACCATATTAAACATGTCCGGAGAAATGACCCCGGCCCTGCTTGCCGTTGATTCCATCCAGACCATGTTTACAGAAGATGTGGGGTCTGCCCCGGGATCGGTCACCCAGGTACGGGAATCTACAGCCCGTCTTGTGACCCTGGCCAAAACCTCTGATATTCCCGTACTGCTTGTTGGTCACGTAACCAAAGACGGAGCCATTGCCGGACCAAGGGTTCTTGAGCACATGGTGGATACCGTTCTCTATT
>CAZURY010000343.1:0-3161 GCA_964623145.1 uncultured Desulfobulbus sp.
GTGCATGAAAGGAAAAATTTTAGAGTATTTTTCATGTCCCTTTTCAAAGGGATAGACCCCGGCATTATGGGCGTCGACAATGAGCCGATAACGAAAGAACCGTTTGAAAAAAATAGCGAGCAGGGTCAGAAAGGCTGAAGGGTTCTGGACAAACAACAGGCGGGGCCGTTCCCTGGCAAGCAGAATCAGAGTGCGCAGTGCAAACAGAGGGTGCTTGAGCCAGCGAGGAGCAGTACTCTGGAATTCAAACAACGGCACATTGAGCCTTGCTGCCAGGCTTTGGGATCGGCGGTGCCGCTCCCAGGATATCCATAACGCCCTGTCAGGCATTTTCGGAATATCATCCAAATCACCACTCATTTACGACTCCATTTCTGAAAAACAAGCAGAGAAAAAAGCGTCTTGTCGTTCAGCCGTTCCCGGCTCTCATGTTCCTTGATCAATTGGCGTACGCGCAATGGCTTGAAAATACATTCAGCACGAAGCGTTTCCGGGGCCAGCTCATTTTTTAACGTCTCCTGCAGATCTCCCCGCAGCCAGGCTGCCATGGGCGTACAGAACCCTTGCTTACGATGCGAGAGCACGGAGGCGGGAAGCAACTTTTTTCCGGCTTTTTTCAGCAGATATTTTTTTTCACCATTTTTTATCTTCAACCTGTTGGGGATCCTGGCGCAAAATTCAATCACCCTGTGATCCACAAAAGGTACCCGTAACTCCAGGGAGTGGTGCATACCGACCCGATCCGATAACGCGAGGATGTCATCGGGCAGATACATACTGATATCCTGATATAAGGCGCGATCGAGCAAATCACCGTGATCAAGCCGTTCAAAATGGGCCCGGCCCAGCCATTCCACATATTCGAAATCAATCTTTTCTATGATATCCGTGTGATACAGCTCCTTTCTCTCCTCCGGGGCCATGGAGCGAATATAGCTCTGATACCGTTCCGCTGCCGACAGACCGGCACCGGCAACAAATCTCTTCAGATGATTGATCCTGTAATGGCCGCTTTTCTGTTCGCGCAACAACGCTACTGCCGGATGTACCAGATGCATCCAGAAGGCCTTGGGAACCCAGTCGGTAAACCGGCTCAGCCAGAAGCCAAGATATCGCTCATACCCGGCAAAATTTTCATCACCGCCCAGCCCCGTCAAGATGACAGTTACTTTTTCACGGGCGGCCTCACATATGTGATACGTCGGGATACAGCTGTCATCGGCAAAGGGTTCATCAAAGGCGGAGATTGAGGCATCAAGTGCCTCGCTAACCCTGGGAAAGACCTCTATTTCATGGTGATTACACTGGCAGCGTTGGGCAATTTCTCTGGCAAAAGGCCGCTCATCGAGAAATTCCCCCCTGTCCCCGCCAAAACTGACTGTAAAGGTATTGTGGCTCTGCCTTTGTCGACTCATCAGGGCAACAATCAGGCCGGAGTCAATTCCGCCGCTGAGGAAGGCTCCCAGTGGAACTTCGCTCATCAGGCGGGTTTCAACAGACTCCTCCAGCAAGGCAAGAAATTCTTCCTCAATGGTTGAGGCCTTTGCCGTGAATTTATCAGCAAAAGAAAGATCCCAATACCTTCTGACGGCAATATGGCCATTTTCAGCCAAAAGATAATGGGCTGGCGGCAACTTTTTGATATCCTGATAAATAGTCAGTGGTGCGGGAATATATGTGTAGGTAAAAAATGCATCAAACCCGTTCCAGTCCAAGACATCGGAAACCCAGGGCAAGGTCAGCAGTGATTTCATTTCAGAAGCCACACCGATTCGTGTCCCTTTCTGTGTCCAGAAGCACGGTTTGATCCCCAGTCGGTCGCGAGCAATAAAAACTCTTTCCTTACGGGAATCCCATATCATAAAGGCAAACATACCCTGAAGCCGTTCAAGACAGCCGGTCCCGTACTCTTCGTACAAATGGACAATGGTTTCCGTATCCGTTGCAGTTGCAAAGCGATGTCCTTTGGCAACAAGCTGCTGCCGTAGTTCCACATGATTGTATATCTCACCATTGAAGACTATCCAGACCGTCTTGTCCTCATTGGCAATGGGCTGATGCCCACCGGAAACATCAATAATCGAGAGCCGCCGCATTCCAAGGCCGACATGCCTGTCTATATGGACACCATAGTCGTTCGGCCCCCTGTGCATGATGACATCACACATTCTATGTATTGACTCCTCGGCAATCAATACATCTCTGGCGAGATCAAATTCTCCGCAGATTCCACACACGCCGTATATTCCTCTATAAAAAAATTCGTTTTCTGTTCTGCTATTCGATTCATCTGCCATAAGGCTATGGTCAGCCCTGATGCAAACCACCAATAGATTTCATACATATCCATTCCAAATAATCCAAGTCCAAGGCGAACCCAGATAAACAGAAATACAGCTCTGCCGACAGCCTGCATGAATTTCAAGTCACCACGGTGCTGTTGAATATCCTGCCGTGATTCATCATGTGTTAAATTTTGCAACTGTTCAAGCTGACCCATTATGCGATGTTCAAGTTGCCGCAACATTGCCAGCATCTTCCCTACAAACAGCAAGAAGGCCACAAATCCCTGAACCCCTATGTTGGTCAGAACTTCAAGATACAGATTATGAGTGTCCTGGATACGACCAAATGTTTTCTGCCGCATGACAGGAAAAGCACCAACCCCGACACCCAAGGGATGCTTGATGAATATAGCCACCGCATCTTTAAGGATCTGCACCCGTTTCCCAGCAGATGTATTTTGATTTTCGTAAGTTGTAAAAGAAGAAAGAAATCGATCTTTATATTGCTGTGGAACATATTGCAAAGAGATAAATCCAATAATAAGAGCTATAGATAGAAATTTAACTTTATTTTGACTCCTGACAAAAATAACACCAAGCATCAGAAAAAAAGCGATATACCCAGTTCTAGATCCAGTAAAGAGAATAATGGTAGTGGAGGTAACGAACAGAGCAGAAAGGAAAAGACGTTCATATTTACCAACAACGGCCCACAAATAAATTACAAATGGCATTGTACCAAGGGCCATGCCGGAAAACGAATTAGGATGCCGATAGAGGGGAGTCGGGCCGTGCAACCGCATCACCCCCTGATTCTGCCATACCAACGAGCCTGTCAATTGGCCATGAACACCTTCCTGGCCAAGCTTTCCACAC
>CAZURY010000344.1:0-3149 GCA_964623145.1 uncultured Desulfobulbus sp.
CGCAAGGTGCGCATCGCAGGTTTTCTTCTACCACACTTCCATTTCATTGGAGTTGTATCATGGCTTTACACGCAACGGATCAGGGAGCGATCTCTGATGGTTCGATCTGTCGGCCGCCAACGGCAAAAGACAAACTGGTCGACAAGATTTTCAGGGTACTGACCCTGGGGTTTGCCTGGCTTACCCTGCTCCTGATTGTCTATATCGTCTACCGCATAGGCGGTACAGCCCTGCCGGCAATGAAAAAACTGGGATTTGGCTACCTCACAGGTACGACCTGGGATCCCAATCAACATATTTACGGCATTCTGCCCGAAATATGGGGCACACTTTACAGCTCTCTACTGGCGCTGTTTATCGGCGGCTTTTTCGGAATTGCCATTGCCGTATTCCTGACCCAGGATTTTCTGCCCGATAAAATCAGAATGATCCTCAAGTCAACCATTGAACTTCTCGCCGCCATCCCCAGTGTTGTGTACGGGCTTTGGGGCATTTTTGTCCTCATCCCCCTGCTCCGCCCCCTGGCAGACTGGCTGCATGCAACCCTTGGCTGGCTGCCCTTTTTCAGCACCAGTTTAAGCGGCCCGGGAATGTTTCCTGCCGCCATTGTGCTTGCCATTATGATCCTGCCTACGGTGGCAGCCATTTCCCAGGACGCGCTCAGCTCCATACCGGCAAAGATAAAAGAAGCGGCATTCGGCATGGGCACCACCCGCTGGGAAGCTATTCTTAAAGTATTGCTGCCCACAGCATCCCGCGGCATCTTCGGCGCCCTGGTTCTCGGTTTCGGCCGCGCCCTTGGCGAGACCATGGCCCTTGCCATGCTGGTGGGTAACTCCAACCAGCTTACCCTCTCGCTTTTTTCACCGGCAGACACCCTGGCAGCATTGCTTGCCCTGAACTTTCCGGAGGCCAGTGACCTGGAAATCGGGGTGCTGATGTACGCAGCGGTCATCCTGCTGCTGATAACCTTACTGGTCAATATCGCCGGCGAGCTGATTATTTCCTACACCGAACGCTCAGGAGGAAAGAAATGAACACCGCCCCCAATTTCAACAGAAACCTGACCGAGCCCAGAGCTCTGAAAAGCTTTGCCTTAAGCACCATTACGGTAAGCTGCGCTGTTCTGGCCTGCATCCCTTTGTTTTCCGTACTCTACATGCTCATCATCCGGGGCGGGAAACGGTTGTCGCTGGAGCTGTTTACCTCACTGCCGCCGACCGCCTTTGACACCGGCGGCGGTTTTGGCAACGCCATCCTGGGAACCCTGGTCATGGTGGGCATTGCCTCGCTTATTGCCGTTCCCTTTGGCATGCTGGCCGCGATATTTTTGGCTGAATTCGGCGATGAAACACGCATCGCCTATGTTGCCCGCTTCTGCGCCAAAACCATGACCGGAATCCCCTCGATTCTTGCCGGTGTGTTTGCCTATACCGCAGTTGTCATGGTTACGGGAACCTACTCGGCCATCGCCGGTGGTGTCGCCCTGTCCCTGCTGATGATTCCCACGGTCATGCTGACAGCGGAGGAATCCATCAAAATGGTTCCCCGGATTATGCGTGAGGCTGCAGTCGGCATCGGTTGTACGCCTACCCAGGTCATGTGGAAGGTGATGCTGCCCGTGGCCATGCCCGGGATGATTACCGGGGTCATGCTGGCCGTTGCCCGCGCCGCAGGTGAAACAGCGCCCCTGCTTTTTACCGCGCTCTTCAGTGATTACTGGATATTCCAGGGTGGCGCCGGAGACCTGATGGAACCTACGGCTTCACTGGCGGTTCTCATTTACAACTTCTCAGGCATGCCCTTTGAAAACCAGATTGAACTTGCCTGGGCGGCATCCCTTGTGCTGGTGCTCATGGTTTTTATCATCAACATTATCAGCCGGCTTATCGGCCAGCGAAAGAAATAATCATTTCTTTTCAATATTTCTTTTTCATTTTTTGTTTTTTGATTCATTACAGGAGAAAAAAATGGCTTCGTCACAGGCAGTAACCAACCCGGGAGATGTGGTTATCGACTGCATGGTTGAAAAAATATTCTATGGTGACTTTCTCGCGGTTCGCGACTCTCATGTACCGATTTTGAAGAATCAAATTACCGGGTTTATCGGGCCTTCCGGCTGCGGCAAGAGTACGGTTCTTAAAAGCATCAACCGGATGAACGATCTGGTTCGGGTCTTTCGTTTCAACGGCCGGATGCTCTTTGAGGGTCAGAATCTCTATGCAAAAACCGTTGATCCGGTAACTGTCCGCCGCCATATCGGCATGGTCTTCCAGCAACCCAATCCGTTTTCCATGTCCATTTATGAAAATGTTGCCTTCGGTCTGCGGCTTAATCGCTATCGCGGCGACTATGATGCCCGGGTTGAAGAGGCATTGAAGGGAGCAGCGCTTTGGGACGAGGTCAAAGATAAGCTCAAAAACAACGGAATGTCCCTTTCCGGAGGTCAGCAACAGCGGCTCTGTATTGCCCGGGCCATTGCCACCAAACCGCCCGTTCTCCTCATGGATGAACCCTGTTCGGCGCTCGATCCCATTGCCACCCGTCAGGTTGAAGAGCTTATGATTGAACTGAAAAGCGAGTATACCGTGGTCATTGTGACCCACAATATGCAGCAGGCACAACGGGTGGCGGATAAAACAGCCTTTTTCTCCGTTGATATTTCCCAGGGCGGTCGCACTGGATATCTGGTTGAGATGGGGGATACAATGGAGCTCTTTGATAACCCGAAGGAACAGTTAACCAAGGAATATCTCAGCGGCGAATTCAGTTAATACCCGGATCAAGGATCGACTCCTGTTCAAGCCAAAGCTGCAGGTCACAGGAGGAGAGACACGGTCATAATGGAGGAAATCCATGACTATAAATAGATTATCCCTCTTCTCTGTTCTGCTTCTGTCGGTTTTTCTGCTGTACGGATGCGGTAACAACTCGGAAGACAGTAAAAAAAACACGAAAGAGAACAACAAAGAAACAACCAGTGTCCGGATTAAAGGGGCGGGAGCTACTTTTCCCGCGCCCCTTTATCATACATGGATAAAGAAATATTCAACAATTCACCCGGAAATACAAATCAGTTACAAAGGCGTGGGCAGCGGGGAGGGGGTACAACGATTCATTGCCCATACAGTTGATTTCGGCGCCAGTGA
>CAZURY010000345.1:0-3146 GCA_964623145.1 uncultured Desulfobulbus sp.
GACCGTTGCACGATATTAAAGTGGCGGATTGAACAGGCCATTTTTCAGCGATCGGGCTGCGAACGGGCCTCACTCTTGCCTGTTCCGACGTTCATCAGTTTCAATCCTTTAACCCCGATATGACAAACCGTGCATCGGGTCTGAAAGCCGAATGCCTGGTCTGAATTATGACAGGTGCCGCAGAGCTTCTCATGCAGTTCTTCAAGATGCTTTCTTTTGGCAATCGGATCATCAGACCGAAACGTTGCCAGCCCTGAAAGCGCGCCGCTACCCATGACAAAAACTTCTTTATGACAGGTCTCACAGAGAATTTTTGCTTTACCGACATGGATTTTATGATCAAAAACAACGGTTTTAACAGGCTTGGTGAAAACGATTTTCTCCGTCGGAACAAAATGACAGGAATCACATTGGCTCTGGGCATCAAATGCATCGTCGCCATTATGGCAGGAGCCGCAATATTTACCTTTTTTAAACGTTGCCATGGTAAAATCACCGTTCGCTTCGGCCGCACCGATTTTCATACTGAATAATTTATCATGACAATCACTGCATTCCAGACCGATATCCTCAACATGGGCCTTATGATTAAAAGCTGCCTTGTTGGGTTTTTTCCAGATAATTTTTTCCGGGGGCTGCATGTTGCTTCCGTGACAGGTAATGCAGGTTTTTTTATCGGTCACCCCAAAGGCAGTGTCGTTATTATGACAGGAACCGCAATATTTACCCTGTTCCAGGGATTTCATATTAAAATCACCAGCGGCTTTGGCAGCGCCTCTTTTTTTCCTGAAGATCTCCGGATGACAGGAATCACAATCAAGACCAACGCCGATCATATGCTTTTTATGACTGAATAACTGATGTGTTGTTTTTTGAGCAATCACCAGGGTAGAACCATACCGTTCCAAAAAAGCGCGATTATCCGGTTTCAGCGCAGGGGTCGCTTTCACCGATGCTGCAACAGCTGTTACGGAGTCGTCCTTTTTCACAGCTTCCGCCTGCCCGAAGGCAGCAATAAACAGCCCGGCAGACACCGCAACTCCCAGGCCCCAAAAAAAAGATTGAGTGAACTTCATTGGCATACTCTCCCGCATTTAACTATTCATGCGCACCCTGTTCATAGCTTCAATAAGATGCGTATTATCCGATCCCGACCCGGAGAGAAAGGAGTATGGCAAAAAAGCTACTCGGCCGATACACCTTATAACGGGCATTCCTGACTGCGTTTTTTATTGGAATAATATTTTTTTGAAAATAAAAGATTTTTTCAAAAGAATATTATCTCTATAAAAAAAATGGGATCAATAAAAAAATATCTCAGGTAAAACAATCCAAATCCCTTTAGAAAGTGGTTGCAACCACTCTCTGGATGACCGGGAAACTTCGTCATTTAAATATCGAAGATTTCCTGCTGCAAGGCATCCTTACAGCAGGAAAGGATTGGAAAAGGACGGGGAATCTTACTCCTTCTGTTTTTTTGCCTGAACAAGCGCTGTCGCCGCTATCCCGGCAACCCCTAGTTGAGCCATCTTACCGAGAGCCGGTTTCATCATCTGCGCCAACATGGTTCGGCGTGCGTTCGCCTCGGGCATCTCCTGGGGAGTTTCCAGCTTGTCCAGCAGCTCCAGGTCTTTTTTGCTCCCGGAATAATAGACATTGGGTCCTATCTGCACATTCTTGGACTCCAGACGTTTGGCTCCTTTTTTCAGATAAGCGGCAACCTCGGACTTGGGATCATCACGCAGACCGAAAATACGGGCATCGGCTATACAGGTCTGCACACAGGCAGGCTGCAGGCCTTCCCCTACCCTGGGCATGCAAAATGTGCATTTATCAGCCTTGCCTTCGGAATCATCATCAGCCAGGTCAGGGTTGACATAGCGGGCGCCATAGGGGCAGGCATCAGCACAGGCGCCACAGCCGAGACAGCGGGGTTTGTCAATCTGAACGGTTCCGTTAAAGGGATCCTTCCAGGTAGCAGCAACCTCCATGGTTACTGTTTTGCCGGTTTTGGCATCCTTAAAGGTAGTCGTTACCGGATCGGCGGGACAGGCATCGACACAGGCCGGCCTGTCACAATGATTACACAGTCCCGGGTAAAAGGTATAGGACAGGCCCTTACTGGTTTTGGCAGGTCCGAGACGACGAACCCAGTTACGGCGGAAACCCTCCTTGACCGGAATCTGCCACTCGGCACGACAGGCGATGGAGCAGGCGTGACAGCCGACACACCGGTCCAGATCTATTACCATTGCATATTGCTTCATATCAATTCTCCTTTCAGGCTATCTTACTCTCATAACGTGGAATTTCACTGGGTACGGCTACCAGTTCCGGAATGTTCAGGGTTTTGCCATCCTTGATAATACGGACAAAGTTGGTCCGCTTGGAATCAGCGCCGATAAACGGATCCTGCACCACATTGGTCATGAGAAAGCCGTCGGCCGCGCCTTTGCCGTAGGCGCGACTGAGATGTTTTGATTTTGAGCCGAAGCCGTGATACATAAAAACAGTATCCGGTCTGATACCCGGTGTAACCAGCACCTTGATCGGATTTGACCGCTTGCCGTCCTGGTTTTCCAGTATAATTTCTTCATCATTCTTGATGGAGAGCCTGGCGGCGACCTTATCATTCAGCCATAGTTTGTTTTCCGGCATCTCATTGTGGAGCCACAGATTGTTCATGGTCCGGGAAAAGGTATGCACAGGCGCCCGGCCATAGACCAAACGGGTATAGCCCTTGGGCGGAGCCGGAGTCGGTTCAAATTTGGGGATGGCATCCAGATCTTCATCATCAAATTCTTCAACGGCAAGCTGAATCTTACCGGACTCGGTTCCGACTTTCAGCTTTTTCGAATCGCGATAGGGATTACCTGGATAGGTCACCAGGCCACCCTGCTTGTTCAGTTTCTCCAACGTCAGCCCGGCGCCCTTTAATTCTTCATTGAGAAATTCTTCCTCATCCTTACAGGTATACCCCTTGATATTCAATTTCTTCGCAAGATTCTGCGCAATCCAGTAGGGTGATTTGACATCAAACATCGGTTGAACGACCGGCTGGCGAACCGTCAGATACGGGGTAAGCCCGTCATAGGCATAAAGTCCATCGTAACGTTCGAGATAAACGGAATCAGGTAGAATAATAT
>CAZURY010000346.1:0-3141 GCA_964623145.1 uncultured Desulfobulbus sp.
ATGAAACAGCACAAAACCTGCAGATTGGGGCGAAATGAAAATCGCTCAATTTAGGTACCAATTAACGAATAGACGATATTTACTGGATACATGAGTCAGTCAGGCGACAACGTAAGCGGACGAATAGGAGGGGTTTCCCTGGCATCATTTTTACAGATGCTGGAGCAGGAGAGAAAAACCTGTACCCTGGTTGTCGAATCCGAGGATCAGAGTGGTCGTTTGTATTTTAATGAAGGAGATTTGATAGATGCCGAATGTGGAGGAGATATAGGCCAGGAGGCTGTATATAGCCTGCTAACCTGGCAGGGACCCTCCTTTCGGGTCACGGAACCGGAAGATCGTCTGCAGCGAATTAACCTGCCGTTGGCCCATATCCTTTTACAGGCGGCGACCCGGCAGGATGAATTAGAGGACAGCCGAAAAGAGAGTGTTCCAACGCCGGTTTCCGTAAATCCTCTTGAATCACCTGGTATCAAAAATAATCCGGCTTTACGACGTTTGGTGGAAACTATTATTTCGATTCCCGAGGTCAAGCATTATTACCTGCTTAATCGCCAGGGAAAAATGATTGTCCAGTCATCAAAAAATACCAAACTTCCTGATTTTATAACGTATAGTGTTGTCAGCGGAATCCAGATACGCAAGGCATTGAATGTTAAAGGTCCCCATCGGATTCAACTGGTTCTTGAGGACGGCGATATGCTCCTTGTTTTTCCCGGAGCCGGTATGATTATAGGTCTGCAGTTAAGCGGTAAAGCTTCTGTTTCGGCGATAACTTCCAAACTGCGTCCCGTATTGACCAGACAGTCGCCTCAGTGATATAATGGAACTTCAAGGATAAAAAATAAAGATGTCGGCGGAAAAGTTTTTTTCCGGTTATCCGATGATATCGGGTTAGATGAATATCCCGGCTGCCGAAAAGCTGTCCCAACTACAATTTGGGGCCGTTCGTTGAGGGTGGCCGATTAGAAGTCTTTGCCGAACTGGTCCAGTCATGCTGGTTTGTCCGGAGAATAGTTGAATGAGAAAATTATTACAGGAAATATCCGTTATTCCAGGAGTTACAGGATCTTGTATCTTTGACAGGAAAGAGGGTCCTTTGTGCAGGGATCTGCATCGGGACTTATCCGAAAAGCATGTACAGACCGTCGGGATCCATCTGGTCCGTCTGTTGCAGATGGGTTCCATGGCGGGACTCTCCATTGCTTCAAGTCATTTTCGTTTTGATCGTTATACGGTAATCGGCATTCCTCTGGATGGTGATACAATCCTTATGACCATTTGTGATGCCCAGGCCAATTGTTCCCTGGTTTCGACAACTGCAGCCATGCTGGCTGCTGATATGCGTGATGATCTTCAACGCGAATTATCCGCTCCCGCACCGGCGGCCGGAGAAGAGAAGAAAAAAGAGATTGACGAGGGTGATGGTGAAGAAACTTTTCTGCAGATCCTGCTGGATGAAGTTGAAGAGGCTCTTGCCCAGGCCATAGGCCCTATGGCTTCCGTGGTTATGCAGGACTACCTGGTCCGCTGGCGTAAATCCGGTCCGGCCGCCACTGACCGCGTCCCGCAGCTGGTTAATATGCTGGTCCGGGAGATCGGCTCTCCGGAGCTTGCCCGAAAATTTTCTCAAAAAATGAAATCTATACTTTGATTTTCTCCCCCCCCTTCCGGCAACTACCTTTTTCCCTAAACAGGTTTTCGTTGTTGTCTTCATGTTTAATTACTCTCCTGTTTACAGCCAGTCGTATTTTTTTTATATCTTCAGGTGAAATATCAATTTTAAAAAATTGATTTGCCGGAATCGTGGAACAGAAACCTGAAACCAGCCCCGCCTGCCGTGGCCTGGCCTTGAGAGATATACATGCTTCAGTTATCATCATTTGGTAGACGATTTTCCAAGGGATCGGGTATCCTGTCACTCATGGATGATCTTGGTAATGCACTTGCCCAGGGAGATATGCTTATGATGGGCGGAGGGAATCCCGGCCATATCCCCGAGGTGCAGGCTCTTCTGCAGCAGGAACTTATGGACCTGTGTCGGGATCAAGAGCGGTTCCGGAAACTCATAGGTGTTTATGACCCGCCGCCGGGCGATCCGGCATTTTTAGAGGCATTGGCCGGACTTTTGAGGCGTGAATACAACTGGCCTGTAGGTCCTGAAAATATCTGCCTTACCCAGGGAAGCCAAGGCTCTTTTTTCCTTCTTTTCAATATGCTGGCCGGGGAATTTGACGACGGCGGTAGAAAAAAAATCATGCTTCCTATGGCGCCGGAGTATATCGGCTATGCCGATCTTGGACTTTGTGATGATTTTTTTACTGCGGCCCGGCCACGCATTGAGTTGATAGGTGAGCATCAGTTCAAGTATCATGTTGATTTTGAGCATCTGGAGGTTGGCGATGATATTGCGGCCATGTGTGTCTCCAGGCCCACCAATCCAACAGGTAATGTGCTCACCGATGAAGAGATTGAAGGGTTGATATGCCTGGCCGACGAGCATGATATTCCACTCATTCTGGATAATGCCTATGGAGTGCCGTTTCCGGGAATTATATATACCAGGGCCACTCCTTACTGGAATGAACAACTGATCGTCTGCATGAGTTTGTCCAAGTTCGGCCTGCCGGCCGTACGTACAGGAATTGTCATAGCCCGTCCTGAAATTATCAAGATTCTCTCCGGGATCAATGCTATTTTGACCCTTGCACCCGGAAGCTTTGGCGCCATGGTGACCAATAATCTTGTTTCTTCCGGGGAAATAATCAATTTGAGTCAAACCGTCATTGAACCTTTTTACCGGCGGAAGATGGAATCAGCCATGGCAGCGGTGGAAGAATTCTTTGCCGGTTTACCCTATCGGGTGCATACGCCGGAAGGGGCCATGTTCCTCTGGCTTTGGTTTAAAGATATGCCGATTTCCAGTGCCGATCTCTATAAACGGTTGAAAAAGAGAAAGACGCTGGTTGTTTCCGGCCACTATTTTTTCCCTGGTTTGGAAGAAAGCTGGAAGCATACTGAGGAATGCCTTCGGGTTACTTATTCCCAGGATAATGATGATGTTCGCCAGGGGCTACGGATTATTGCCGAGGAGGTTCGGGCCATTTATGACGGGAGCGCCAAGGATTGTGGGAAAAAATA
>CAZURY010000347.1:0-3127 GCA_964623145.1 uncultured Desulfobulbus sp.
TGAAGATGATCCAGACCCTGTCCATGGCCTTTGGTTTCCGGGTGCCGGTCTATCCGAAGATTTCCGGTTCCACCTCGGCCAAATCCGTGCTCAATAATCTGGTGCGCAATCCCTATGCCGGCGGTTTGCTTATTGACGGCATAGACGGCGGTACCGGCGCAGCCTACAACGTGTCCATGGATGCCACCGGCCATCCGATAGCCTCTAACCTGCGTGAATGCTATCTTGATCTGGTTGCCCAGGGTCGCCAGAATGAGATTCCTCTTTTTGCAGCAGGGGGTATCGGTAAAAATGGTAACGTGACCCAGAACGGTATGGCGCTCATTATGCTCGGAGCCTCAGGCGTTCATATGGGCAAATATATCATGCAATCCTGCGCCGGTTGTCTCGGCAATGAGAAAGGGCGATGTAATGTCTGCAACATTGGTATCTGTCCCAAGGGTATCACCTCACAGAATCCCAAACTCTACCGAAGGCTTGACCCTGACGACGTTGCCCAGCGTGTGGCTGAAACCTTTATGGCCATTCGTACGGAAATGAAGAAAATCATGGCCCCGCTTGGAAGGTCGCAGAGTCTGCCCATCGGTATGGCTGATGCCCTTGGTATCGATGACGCTGATGTCGCCGACAGATTAAATATCAAATATATCTGTTGATCCATACCACGTCCGGGCGTGGCTGCAATCTAATTTTTCCAACACGTTGCGTGCGTGTTTAACTTATACATAACTGATAGTTGAAATGAGTGCACAAGAAAGGAAGGTTGTAAGAGTTCGCGGCAAGGATGACCAGGGCAGGCGTCTGACTTCCAAGGTTTTTGAGGAAGAGGTGCGCGGCGCTGCCGCAGCTGCCGATGAGTTGATCCTTGAGTCCTTCGGCCAGCATAATATCGGCCTGCGCCTTGGCACCAGGGAACACCCCATAACCATTCGTGTTCAAGGACCGGCAGGACAGCGCCTTGGTTGCATGGGCCAGTCGGGGGCAACAATTATCTGTGAAAATGCCGCCTCCGACGATGTGGGCTATCTCAATATCGGCGCTGATGTTATTGTGCGCGGTAATGCCACCAACGGTGTCTGCAACGCCATGGCCGGAGGTCGTGTGATGATCGGCGGTTCCATCGGCGCCCGTGGTCTGACAATGACCAAGTGGAACCCCGAGTATGAACGGCCGGAAATGTGGGTTCTCGGTTCAGTCGGCGATACCTTTGCCGAGTTCAACTGCGGCGGAATAGGCATCGTCTGCGGCGTTGAGGCAAAAAATCCCGAAAATATACTTGGCTACCGTCCCTGCGTTGGCATGGTCGGTGGAAAAATCTATTTTCGCGGTAAGACCGATGATTCCTATTCGCGGACCAATGCCAAGCTGATCCGGCCCGATGATGAAGAATGGCAGTGGCTTGTTGATCGACTTCCTGAATTTCTCGAGGCCATCGGTCGATCCGAGCTTTTGGAGGATTTGTCGGTCCGCGGGGACTGGAACCTGCTCTCGGCCATTACACCGCAGGAGCGGGCTCTGATGTTCTCCGGCCCCATGCCCATGGCGGAATTTTCCCGGAGGGTGTGGAGCCAGGGTTTTGGTGGTGGCGATCCTCTGCGGGATCTTGCGCCCGGTCTTGATCGATCAGTCATCGGTGTTATCGAGTCGGGTGAATTCAGGCGGCGCAAGCCTTTCTGGGCAAATCGCAACTCCGCCGCACCCTGCACCTATTACTGTCCCATGCATATCCCCACCATTGATCGCCTGCGCATGATTCGTGAGGGAAAAACCGAAGAGGCTTATGAAATGCTTCTTCGATATACCCCGTTTCCTGCCTCGGTCTGCGGGACTATCTGCCCCAATCTCTGTATCCAGAACTGTTCACGGAAACAGGTTGATTATTCCATTGATGTTCAGGTCCTTGGTCGGGCCGTTCATCGGGTCGAACCGCCGAAGGCTCAGCCCTCGATTGGTAAAAAAGTTGCCATAATCGGCGGTGGGCCTGCCGGTATGGCCACAGCCTGGCATCTTGCCTTAAATGGCGTCGAGGCCCATATCTTTGAACGGGACAACCAGCTTGGCGGAAAACTTGCCCAGACCATTCCCTGGGAGCGTCTGTCCAAGGCGGTCTGGGAGATGGAAATTGCCCGCTTTATGAAAGAGGATAATATTACCGTTCATTTCGGCGAATCCATGACCAAGGAAAGGGTTGAAGAGCTGAAAAAGGAATTTGATTTCGTCGTTGTTGCCGTGGGTACCCATCAGCCGAAAATCATACCCTTTCCCGGACACGAACGGGTGATACCAGCCCTTGATTATTTAAAGGCCGCAAAGAGTGAATGTCCCATGGAGACCGGCAAACAGGTGGTCATCATCGGCGCGGGTAATGTCGGTTGTGATGTGGCGGCCGAAGCTTATCGACTGGGAGCCGAGCAGGTGACCCTGGTCGATATTCAGAAACCGCTGGCATTCGGCAAGGAACGTGATGCTGCCGAGGCCCTTGGAGCTACATTTAAGTGGCCGGTGATGACCAAAGAGGTCACCGATGAAGGGTTGGTTACGGATCAGGGCGAGTTGATTCCTGCTCAGACGGTTATTATCTCCATCGGTGATGTCCCTCAGTTGCCCTTCTTGCCTGATTCCGTTGAAGTGGTCAAGGTTGCAGGCGGTTCATGGATAAAAACCGACGAGTCCGGCCGGACCTCGGATCCCAAAATCTTTGCCGTTGGTGACGTTGAGCGTCCTGGACTTGCCACCAATGCCCTTGGTGCGGGAAAAAGGACCGGTGAGTATCTTGCGGCTGTCTTGAAAGGGGAAGAGTGGAAACCCTTTGCCAAGCAGTTGATCAAGTATGAAGCGCTGACCATTGCCCATTACGATCCTGCCGAGGAAAAGGGGGATACGGAAAACCATCAGGCTGCCCGTTGTCTGAGTTGCGGCGCCTGCCGGGACTGTCATCTCTGTGAAACCATCTGTCCGACCCATGCAATCTCACGGCGCGAAATAATTGCCGAGGATCCGGATGGGGTCAATTATGAATACGTTTCCGATGACAGCAAGTGTATTGCCTGCGGCTTCTGCGCTGATACCTGTCCCTGCGGTATCTGGACAATGCAGCCGTTCTGATAGCCGCTGGTATTGATCCGGC
>CAZURY010000348.1:0-3113 GCA_964623145.1 uncultured Desulfobulbus sp.
GAATTCCCGGCTTGTACATTTATTTAATTAAAGAATCGCATATAAAGCAGCATTTATTTCTGCTGATTTCCATAACAACGACTCAGGATCTTTGTTATGACTGTGTCAAAGAAACCGGTCCTGCCATGCTGGATTATCCAGGAAAATCAAGTACAATAAATACTATTGTACCTGGACACAGGTTGCAGCTTTATCGTCAAGCATTGTGACCTTTTCCGGCAGGGTAAGATCACCAAAGGTTATTCCTGCCTCCCCGCGATCAAGCTCTGTAATGTCTACTTCAATGACATCGGGTATATCTAAAGGGCAGCCTCGCAGATGTACTTCGGTTTTGAAAACCTGCAACTCTCCGCCCATATCAACGCCCCGGGCTACCCCTGTAAACTCGATGGGAACGACAAAATCAAGGGCGTTGTTAATATCAATTTCAAGGAAGTCAACATGCACAACCCGGTCACTGACCGGATCTTTTTGAATTTCCTGCACCAGAACCTGGCGTGTTTTCTGGCTATCCCCTTCAATTTCCAGAGTTATTACGGCATTGCGACCATGAATAAATAGTAAATTTTTAAACAGTTGGCCTGCCTCAAACTGGAGCGGCAGCGATTCTTTACCGCCACTGTACAAGACCGCCGGAGTCATGCCATCCATTCGCAGGCGCCGCATGGGCCCTTTGCCAAAAACTGTTCGTCGAGCTGACGGCATTGTTACCTGTAACATTCTTCTAAACCTCCTTCCTTACAGGTCATAACCTGTAGACAAATAATAAAGATATATTCTATTAAGATGAGTTAGCATCTCCAGCCCGAACATTTCACAGGTAAGCGTAGACTTCGACGACCTTTGTGAAAAATGCGGACTAGACAAACAGATAACTTACAGAGTCCTCTGCATGTATTCTTCGGATCGCTTCACCCAGGAGTTCGCCAACCGAAAGCACGGTAATCTTGGGACACTTATTGGTTTTTTCCTTAAGAGGAATGGAATTTGTTACAACAAGTGATTTTATGCAGGAATCGTTGAGTCGATCTATGGCAGGCCCGGAAAGCACCGCGTGAGAGCAGCAGGCGTGTACTTCACTGGCCCCGTTTTCTTTCAATTTGGAAGCCGCCCCACACAAGGTACCGGCTGTATCCACCATATCATCAAGTAATATGGCTGTTTTACCATCCACATTACCAATTACATGCATTGCTTCACATTCATTTGCCCTTTCACGACGTTTATCAATAATCGCCAATCCACAATTCAATCGCTTGGCAAAGGCCCTGGTCCGCTCAACACCACCGGCATCCGGGGAAACCATGACAACGTTGTCAAAACTATCACGAATATACTTCAATATTATTGGGGCGGCATAAAGATGATCAACCGGAATATTGAAAAAACCCTGTATCTGGCCGGCATGAAGGTCCATGCAGAGAACACGACGCGTACCAACAGCCATCAGCATTTCAGCAACCGCCTTGGCCGTAATCGGTACACGGGGTCTGACCTTACGGTCTTGACGGGCATACCCGTAATAGGGCAAGACCGCAGTAATCCTGCGAGCCGATGCCCTGCGCAACGCATCCACCATGATCAACAATTCCATCAAATGATCATTTACCGGGGTACAGGTAGGCTGAATAACAAAAACATCAGTGCCGCGAACATTTTCACCGATTTCAACGGAAATTTCACCATCGGAAAATTGCTTTACCTCTGCTGCGCCAAGCGGCAGATCCAGATATTTACATATTTCCTTTGCAATATCCTGGTTAGCGTTGCCTGAAAACACTTTCATGATGTTGGGCATATCTAAGCCTCATATACACCTGCTGGCCGGATAATCAACAAGGCACCAGCCGTTGTGAATAGTTAAATCTTCTTCTGGCGCTGTGAAGCTTTCAGAAAAAAATATAATGGCTGGGGCGGAGGGATTCGAACCCCCGAATGCAAGGATCAAAACCTTGTGTCTTACCGCTTGACGACGCCCCAGCCCTGTCTTTACTCTATCTTCTCCGGTGCTGAAAAACGATCCAGTTCGTTGGATAGTGGTTGAGTAAGGAACACATACTCGTAAACCTCTGCCAACTGTTTATAACAAATCATAGCCTGTTCATGAGCACCTTTATCAAAGAGCGCAAAAACAGTGGCTCCTGAACCACTCATTAAGGCACATGATGCACCTGCTGCCAGCAACTGCTCCTTAATGTCAACAATTTCCTTAAAAAGGGATGATGTTACCTGTTCGAGATCATTGCGCAGGTCGTCCGGGGTAAACAGACGACCTGCAAATGGATTATCTACATTCCAGACATCTCTGAATTGCGAATTTTTCAGGTTAATTTTTTTTTCATTCAATGTCAACGCTAATTTCTCATAAATTAACTTTGTCGATACCGAAAACCCAGGATTGACCAATAAAACAAGCACATTTTTCAGGCCAACGGCTTCGGACAACCTGTCACCTATACCTGTCGCCCAGGCCACAGGCCAGTCGTAAATAAAAAAAGGAACATCAGCCCCAAGCTTTACCCCGATTGCGGCAAGTTCATCTTGGGCAATGTTCGTTTGGAAAATCCCGTCAAGTCCGACAAGTACGGCAGCGGCATCGCTGCTGCCTCCGCCAAGCCCTGCAGCAATAGGGATGTGTTTTCGAAGAGTGATATGCACGCCGAAATCCCGTGGAAGCCGGGATGCATATGTCCTTAAAAAAAGATGGGCGGCCCGCAGGGCAATATTCTCTTTGTTTCTTGGAAGATCACTGTCCGGGCAGTCAAGCGTAACCCCGCCTGCATTGATCTCAATTTCCACAAGATCAAAAAGATGAAGCTTCTGCATGAGTGTTGCCAGGAGATGATAGCCATCATCCCTCCTTCCCAACACCTGTAAATAGAGGTTAATTTTTGCCGGTGCTTGCAGGCATACCTTTGTCATCATGTGGATAAGGGTATCTTGAGAAACAAAGAAACGTATTATGGTTGTCAAGTCGACCAAACCGGCCAACCATAGTGGACCGGGGTCGTAACTTACAAAATCCTAAGGAGTTGTTCGGAAATACGTCGGACAACTCCCTGGCCCGGATATTTCCAAAAGGTCGCTCTGAAATACGTCAAAGTGCCGGAGAT
>CAZURY010000349.1:0-3101 GCA_964623145.1 uncultured Desulfobulbus sp.
CACTGATATAAGTATGTTTGCAGAATAATCCCTTTCTTTCGCAACCCCATAGCCTTGCGCCTCTCTTTTACTTGATATGAGTAACCTGACCATACAACAGTTAAAACTAATCAGCAGTATTTTCGCTCAGAAAAATGATGCGGATGCGATCATGAAAACTGCTGTCCGGGCGGTGCGCAAGGTTTTTTCGGCGGATAATACCTGGCTTCTTTATCCTTGTGTTCCCGATACTCCTACCTGCCGAATGCATTTTTTTGCATGCCGTAAACATATGCCTTGTTTTGGTTGGCTAGGCAAGAGCATCGTTGTTGATGATACTTTACAACGTTTCTTTCATCAACTCGGTAACAGAAAATCCCCAACCTTCCAAAGCAGACGTTGTACGATTTACCCTCATTCTTATCCGGGCAGGATCTGTAGTTGCTCGCAGCTGGTTATGATTTTGAGAACAAAGAATGATCGACCTTGGCTCTTTGGGGTTTGCGACAGTGCGACAGCACAATGGTCCCAGGATCAGATAGATTTTTTTTACCTGGTCGGAGAACGTTTACAGCATAGTTACGATGCGGTTCGATTACGTGAAACAGTACAACGGGATATTGCCAAACGCCAAAAAATTGAAACAGAAATACTCCGCAGTGAACAGAGATTCCGATCGTTATTTCAAAATACGAGTATTTCTCAGTGGCTGCTTGACATTCCCGGACTCAGAAATCCTGGAAGATTGGTCGGTATGACCGGTGCCGGTCAAAAGGATATACTTTTTACTTCGGAGGGTTCCATTGAAGCGGCTGATCTCTGGCGCGCCGCCGGTTTGGTGCGGATTGTTGATGTCAATGCCGCAACTCTAGCGTTATTTGAAGCGCGTGACAGAGGGCTTCTTCTTTCTTCTTTTCAGGAACTTTTGAGTGAAAAATCACTGCTGACTCTGCAAAGGGCGTTGAGCGCTTTGTTTAACGGCAAGACACACTTTTCGGAAGAAACTGATTTTGTGACACTTTCCGGGAAACCACTTGCCGTTATTTTAAATGTTGATGTTATGCCCAGCCCGGATTCGCATATGGTTTTGATTTCCGTGGCCGATATAACGGCCCGGAAACGGATTGAAGAGGAGCTTTTTGATTCCAGGGAACAGTATCGTCTCCTTATGGAGAATTCCAGCGATGCTATTTTTCTCTATGATGCTGAAACCATGGAAGTACTGGAGGTCAATCCAAAGGCTGCTGAACTCACGGGACGATCAGTTGACAAGTTAATAGGATTAAAACAGCATGAGTTACACCCACCCGAAGAATATGGTTTTCATAAAAAATTGTTTCAAGACCACATTGACGGAAAAAATGATTCTCCGGCAACAGATGTTACCTTACTTCATCAAAGTGGAGCAAGGATTCCGGTCCAGATCAGCGCCAGCCGTACAACCATAAAAGGACATACTCTTATACAGAGAATTTATCATGACATGCGAAAAAGGGTCGAGGCTGAAGAGCAACGAAGACTTTTAGCAACAGCCGTAGAACAGGCTGCAGAAAGTGTTGTTATCACGGATATTCATGGGATCATAGAATATGTCAATCCTGCCTATGAGCATGTAACAGGATATTCAAGAAAAGAGGTGATAGGCAAAAAAGCCAATATCGTGAAAAGTGGGAAAATGGAAAACTACCAGTATAAGCTTCTTTGGGATACCATTTCCACTGGCAAAGTATGGCGTGGCAAAATAATAAACAGGAAAAAAGATGGTTCATTATTCACCGAGGAACAAACTATTGCCCCGGTTCAGGATGATAAAGGGAATATTTCCCATTATGTAGCTGTAAAGAGGGATATTACGCGTCAGAACCAATTAAAAAATATAGTGCGGCAGACGCAGAAAATGCAGGCAATCGGCACCCTGGCAGGTGGCATTGCCCATGACTTTAATAATATTTTAACCGCAATTCTTGGCTTTGCAGAATTGTCGGTCTTGCAGTGTGGAGAAAATAAACTTTTAAAGAGTAATCTGGAGGAAATTATTACTGCATCGGAACGGGCCGGTCAGTTGATCAGGCAGATACTGACGTTTAGTCGTCAGTCGGGAAAAAATATTTCATCCCTGCGAATTGATCTTATCGTAAAAGAGGCATTACGTCTTCTACGAGCAAGCCTGCCCGCCAATATTGAGTTGTCGATGGATATCAGAACGAGAGAAATGGTGAAGGCAGACCCGACCCAGATCCATCAGGTGGTAATGAATCTGTGCATGAATGGTTTTCAGGCGCTTGAAAATGAAAATGGAACAATTAAAGTCATCCTTGATGTTGAAAGGGTTGGACCACGAAAAGGGGTGGCATTAGGCAACCTGCCTGCGGGTAAATATGTTGTTTTACGTGTAAAGGACAATGGCCACGGAATTGCCCGAGAACATCTCAATCGTATTTTTGAGCCGTATTTTACGACCCGGGAAAAGAACGAGGGGACCGGACTGGGATTATCAGTTGTTCACGGTATTATTCAGGATCATGGAGGTGCGATACAGGTACAATCCACACCAGGTAAGGGGAGTTGTTTTTATGTATACTTACCGGTTGCGAAGAATCAGGACGCTGATTTATTAACCGCGGACAGAGAACTAAAAAAAGGAAAGGGAAGAATTCTACTTGTTGATGATGAACAACAGATTATTGACTATGAAGTACAGGCTTTGGAAGAGGCCGGGTATGTAACATTCAGTACCACTTCAAGTAAAGAAGCCCTGGATATGTTCAACCGGCAAAAAGAGAGAATCGATTTGATTATCACGGACATGGCCATGCCTGAAATGACCGGCTTGCAGCTGTTTAAAAAGATTCGAAAGAATTGTAACAATACACCGGTACTTTTATGCTCCGGATACTCCGAGCATGTTTCCATACAGTCAGCTGCAGAACTAGGACTTGAAGGATATCTTGCCAAACCGTTTACGGCAGAACAACTGTTGGATGAAGTGTATACAATTCTAGTTGAGAAAAAAAAGAAATTAGTATCTGAAAATATGAAAGGCCTTGGAATTTAATTTTATAACAACCTTTGCAAAAAGAAAGCCCTTGGCACACATAGTGTGCTAAGGGCTTTTATAAAGG
>CAZURY010000350.1:0-3089 GCA_964623145.1 uncultured Desulfobulbus sp.
GGGTGCATAACTATTTGATTTTACAACCTTGGATCTGTAAGCGCTCACAGGTGACCCATATTTGTGCAGATAAGCGGAGACTTCGAGCGTATCTGTTCACTATAACCCCTCTATGTGGACAGATGCGATCGTGCAAAGATGGGGTGCCTGTGAGTACTTACGAAAATACCCTTGCCTTCTGTTTGAACTCTAAGTATAAATTCACCTCAATTCAGGATTCAGTTTTTAATGGCAACTGCGGTCCCTGGATTCCTATCCCGTTTAAAACAGGGATATCTGTACCACAGGGGCGGGCAAAAAGGGATACAATTTTCAGGAAGCCGTCGCAGGCGCCATTCTCTGGTTGCCTGCAAACAATTTTCTGCGCGGAGCGCCGTATCCTCGCACTTTTACGTCTTTCGCGACAACCTTTGTGCCTGGATTCAATGAAGGTTGTGGAATATACGCGCTGGTTACCAGTTTTTATTCCGGCGAACAATTAATTTTCAATCCATTTTTTATTTTTATGGCATCCGATTCTATTCATTTTGACGAAATCCTGAGCAAGTACCGCTCAGATCCATATAATTATGTGGATATGTGCGCCGTCCATGCAGGCGAAGTGCGTTTTCTGGTGGAAGATGAGGCGGACGTGCTGGGGGTCAGCGGAGAATGGCATCACATAGCAGGGTCACCGCTCTACGAGATAACCCGTGAGCGTAATCCCAAGGTGATTACTTCCAAGACCAATGGAACCATTTCCTATCTGAATAAAGAGGTGGAGGGAAAATTTGTCGAGGCGGGCACAAAGCTGCTGACCATCCGTCATCCTTTGAAGAAAAAAGAAATCATTGAGGCCATTTTACAGGAAGTCCTGTACCTGTTTCCGGCTCCTGAAAGGGCCCGTTATTTCTTTTCCATGGATATTCAGTCCAGGATTGACCAGAAAGGAGCCCGCTCAATTGTCATTCAACCGGGTGATGAGATTATTACCATGTCACTTATGAAGCGTGATACCCCGGTGTATTATGATGGAGAGGCCGGAATCCTCCACTCGCTGTATTTTTCGCCGGGCGACAGCATAGACCAGGGGGTTCCTCTGATCGGTGTCTGTCCTGAAGAAAAACTTGCCGTTGTTCAGAAAATCATCACCAGGGTGAAAGCAGAGTGGGAATAACGGGAGGATAGAATTGCATGCTTTCCCATTCCGCCCTGTGTCGCCTTGCCGCAAAGAAAGCGGGGAACGCGAATTTTCCCCCGGAGGTCAGCAGCCGCATTCTTCGTTATGGCGCACCCGTCGGCGCCTCTCTCCTTCGTTACCATCGTTTACCCCGCTGCATGGACGTATTACGCAGCCACGTTCAGTCCGGCCATACTCCACCGGTCACCGGCAGTGTGGTGCGAGCGGACATTCTGACCCGCTCCAGTGGCCGTTTCAGCCGCTGCTGGCATGCCCCGGTCGGCGGCCTTTATCTTGCCCTTCTCTGGGCGGACACCCTGTTACCCGAATTCAGCCGTCAACTTCCTTTTGCCGCCGGTATCGCCTGTTGTGAAACCGTGCAGCAGTATATTCCTGCCGCTCGTATTAAATGGGTCAATGATGTACAGGTTCGGGGGAAAAAAATCTGTGGCATTCTCAGTGAAATGGTCGCAACCCCCGGGGGTGAGCAGTTTCATCTGCTTGGTATTGGGCTCAATGTAAATATCCGGCATTTTCCGGAAGATTTACAGACGACGGCAACGGCATTATGCCTGGAAACCGGCCGCTCCGTTGATCTTGATGAAGTCTGCGCGCTGCTGCTGGCCGGGTTGCAATGGAATTTCGGCCTGCTGTACTTTGCGGAAGAACAAATGCTGAAAACAGGGCAGGTGGAGGAGGAAAGGGGAAAAAGCCTGCTCCTCGAACGCTGGCTGCAGTTATGTGATACTCCGGGCAGACGGGTCGTCTACGGGTATGATGTTCAGAAAAAACCGCTGTACCGTGCCATGGTTCTTGATATTGATTCTGCCGGAGGCCTGGTCATGGAGCTTGATGACGGCTCCAGAATCACCGAGTATTCCGGGGAGATTCTTTACCCGGCAAATGCATGAATATGGATCTTTCCGAAGTGATCATCTATACCGATGGCGCCTGCAGTCCCAATCCGGGTACCGGCGGTTGGGCAGCTGTCGTGCTGAAAAACGGCGCCCTGTATGGCGAGCTCAGTGGACGGGAAGAGGAGACGACCAATAATCGAATGGAATTGACTGCAGCCCTGCAGGGGTTGCGGAGCCTGCAGGAGCAGCATCGCGTGACCCTGATTACCGATTCCACCTATGTGAAAAACGGTATAACATCCTGGATTACCGGCTGGAAACGCCGTGGCTGGTTGACGGCTGACCGACAGCCGGTGAAAAATCGTGATCTCTGGGAACAATTGGTTGTGGAGATCGAGCGTCATCAGGTCCATTGGCAATGGGTGCGCGGCCATTCGCAAAACCGGTGGAATGAGCATGCCGACCAGTTGGCGGTCGCCGCCAGAACCGACCACGGACAGGAGAAAATCGAGGCTGTTGACGGCACAGGAAAGACAACCGATGGAATAGCCGTTTTTTGCGGTATTACCTATGCGCCCAGTTGCGGGCAGGGTTCCTGGTCTGCTGTTTTGACCTATGGGCGATATACCAAGGTTCTTGGAGAGGTGGTCAAGGGTGATTCCGCCAATCAGGTGCATCTGATGGCAGCCGTCAGCGCCCTGTCAGCCTTAAAGAGAGAGCTGCCGGTTACCGTGTACACTACTTCGAGCTATCTTCGGGACGGATTACACAGTTGGCTGGCCGGCTGGCAACGGCGGGGCTGGCTGACCAGCCAGGGAAAGCCGGTCGGCAACAGGCGGCTCTGGCAGCAACTGGCCGTGCTGGCTGAGAGATTTTCGGTTGAGGTCCGGGTCGTCAAGCGGAAAGATGGCTTCTGTCTTCTGCAGGAGGCAAAGGAGCTGGCCCGGCAATGGTATGATTTTCACCAGGACAACGATTAACCCGGATATTTCACAGGTGCGCGTGGACTTTTACGACCTTTGTGGTAACTACTCACAGCCACGCCATCTTTGCACGATCGCGCCTGCCCGCAT
>CAZURY010000351.1:0-3087 GCA_964623145.1 uncultured Desulfobulbus sp.
TTTCGTCCACTTTCAATTTTCAGGGATATCTAAAATTCCATTTCGATATTCTGTGCCTTTTCCCGGCCGCGAGTGGAAACCGCTCAATTACGATTCTTTTTATTGTCCATGGTTTCTCTATTCTTTTCAGCACGATGGTATTTTATGATGGCATAAATATTCAGTTTTGTGTATGCTATTCTGTTATGTCGCTTCTTGGGAAAGGCTTTTGATGGCGCCGGATAAGATAAAGATTCCATTCTCTCAAATATCAACGACCCCGCAGCGGTATTGTCTTGACAGCTTGGGGATTGAGACGGAAAAAGAGTCCTTTGGCCTGCAGGGAACAGTATCGTTGTCCTGTTCGCTTAAAAAAAAGAGTGCGACCCGGATCCTTTTGCAAGCTACGATGCGAGCTACGCTTCTGCTGAGTTGTGATCGTTGTCTGCAAGTATATCCAAACAAGGTTGATTCGAATTTTCGGTTAATCTGTGAGGTGAACATCTCTGAGCATTGGAAACTCAAGGATATTGATTTGTCTGCTTGCGATCTTGATATTGTGCAGCTTGTTGAGCCTGTTGTAGACCTGGAAGAGATCGTCAGGCAGCAGTTGTATCTGAGTTTACCCCAGCGGCAGTTATGCAATGAAAATTGTAAAGGTATTTGCCCCGAATGCGGAGTGGATATGAATATCGATCCATGTCATTGCCGGGGGGACAGACAAACAAGTCCTTTTGCAGTTCTTGGGGTATTACAAAAAAAATAGAGTGAGTGCCTTTTTATTTCTAAAAGGCCGATACAATAATATGCATGTATATTCCCGACATCAAAGGGATATGACGGAGGAAAAATATGGCTTTACCAAAAAGACGACATTCACGATCACGAACCAGAAAACGGCGTGCCCATGATTTTTTAAACAGACCAAGCGTAGGGCGCTGCCCGGAATGCGGTGAACCGAAAATGCCGCATCAGCTTTGTGGAGGTTGCGGAATTTATAAAGGGAGGGCAGTTATTCATCTTGAGGATGAACTGAGCTAGAACGATTCCGTGCGTATTGCTGTTGACACCATGGGCGGTGATTTAGGCTCTGAATTACCAATACGAGGAGCCATCGGCGCCCTGAAAAAAAAGAAAAACCTTGAGATAATTCTCCTTGGTCCTGAAGAGCAACTGCGGAAACAGGTTAGAGATATTGTTGGTGACAATACATCTCTACTCAAACGGTTGCACATAGAACATGCTTCTGAAATAATCGGTATGGATGAATCGCCGGTAGAAGCGGTGCGCAGGAAAAAGAATGCCACGATCATGGTTGGTTTTGACTTGGTCCGTAATAACAAGGCCGATGGAGTGATTTCCGCCGGTAATTCCGGCGCGACCATGGCTGCGGCAATCCGAAAACTGGGAAGACTAAAAGGTGTAGCCCGTCCAGGTATTGCAAGTTTTTTTCCTACGTTGAAAAAACCGGTGATGATTATGGACATTGGCGCCAATGTCGACTGCAGGCCCAATCATCTTTTACAATTTGCCATAATGGCCTCCTCCTGCTCACGTATTTTAAACAGTATTGAGCAACCATCAATTGGGTTACTCAGTATTGGGGAAGAAGCGGGAAAGGGAAATACCCTTGTCAAGGAAACCCATGAGCTGCTCTTGGGCAGCTCATTAAATTTCCGTGGAAATGTTGAGGGACGTGATGTCTACAAAGGCGAGGTTGATGTCATTATCTGCGACGGGTTTGTCGGTAATGTCGCCTTGAAGGTAAGTGAAGGTCTTGCTGATGCCGCAGCTCAGATGTTGCGTGTTGAAATTTCCAAGACCTGGCGAGCAAAGCTGGGTTATCTGCTGATCCGGAAGGCCTTTGCCAGGTTCAAACAACGGGTTGATTATGCTGAATACGGGGGCGCACCCCTGCTGGGTATTAACGGGACCGGTATAATTTGTCATGGTACATCCGATGCTCTTGCTCTTGAAAATGCTGTTTTTGTCGCGGCAGACATGATTGAAAACAATGTCAATGCCGCCATTACCCGGGCCTTGGTCGAATATAACGCCTAAGAGGAGCTGTCAGCGATGAATCATGCAGTAGTGCTTGGAACCGGTTCGTGTTTGCCGAAACGGGTTTTAAGCAACAGGGATCTCGAACAGATCGTTGATACATCCGATGACTGGATTACCAGCCGTACCGGCATAAAAACCCGTCGGATTGCAGGCCGTGGCGAAGAAAATTTCCAGCTGGCATCCAATGCGGCAAGACAGTCACTTGACATGGCAGGTATATCAGCCAAAGATCTGGATCTTATCCTTGTGGCCACAATTTCCCCCCATATGATAATGCCGTCCTGTGCCTGTTTTGTTCAGGCTGAGATTGGCGCGGAAAAGGCCTTTGCTTTTGATATGAATGCCGCCTGTTCCGGTTTTTTGTTTGGACTTGATCTGGCTGATAAATATATTGGTGCAAAACCCGATATGAAAATTCTGCTTATCGGGTCTGAAACTTTGTCTGCCAGGGTCAACTGGCAGGACAGGAACACCTGTATTTTGTTTGGTGACGGAGCAGGCGCCGTTGTGTTAACCGGCTCTGTTGATGAAAGAGGAGTTCGTGCATCAAATCTGTACAGTGATGGCAGGCTCTGGAATCTTTTATATATGGACAGCCCGAAAAGCAGGAATCCGGACCTGCAACAGGAAGGACGCGGATGTTATATGCAGATGTCCGGACCGGATGTGTTTAAGTTCGCCGTTCGTTCCATGGAAGATGCCATTACACAGTTATTGCGCCAGGAGGGCCTTTCCATTGACGACATAGCCCTTGTCATTCCACATCAGGCAAATATTCGAATTCTGAATAAATTGTCGGAACGGCTTGCAATTCCTGATGATAAGATTTTTATAAATGTTGATCGGTATGGCAATACCTCTGCCGCCAGTATCCCCATCGCACTTGACGAGGTACATAGAAGTAACACCCTGAAGAGAGATGATACAATCCTGTTTTGTTCCTTTGGCGGTGGCTTTACCTGGGGTGCGTTGCTCATGCAATGGTAGTTAGGGTCTGTTAAGAAATAACTATAACAATCTTACTTGTTGTTTTGCCCATTTCCC
>CAZURY010000352.1:0-1166 GCA_964623145.1 uncultured Desulfobulbus sp.
TTGCGTAATTCCACCAGATCCGCAGTTAACAGGTAATCATCAAAGTGTTCTTTGATTTCCGCCAGGATGGGGGCTATTCTTCGCCTTGCCAGCAGTAATCGTTTTTCTCGACGAACAATGCCGACATAGTTCCACATCAGACGCCGTATCTGATCCCAGTTATGACTGATAAGAACGTTTTCTTCTATGGATCCGGCAGCGCCATCACGCCACTTGCTGGTTTGTATAAACGGTTGTTTCCGTAATGTCGGCCAATTGCTTTTTAGTCGTTTTGCAGCACGATCTGCAAAGACGACGGCTTCCAGCAGTGAATTGCTGGCCAGTCTGTTTGCGCCATGCAGACCTGTACACGCCGTTTCTCCAAGCGCTGACAGGCCCGGCAGGGTTGTCTCGCCCCATTTATTGACCTTCACTCCACCACACATATAATGTGCGGCAGGCACCACAGGAATTGGCTCTTTTGTCATATCCACCCCGTATTTCTTACAGGTTGCATAGATAGTCGGAAAACGATTACGCACAAAATCTGGATCTTTGTGCGTAATATCCAGATACACGCAATCCGCACCGCTGATTTTCATTTCAGCATCGATACCACGGGCAACAGCATCCCTGGTTGCAAGGTCACCGCGTTCATCGTGCTCTTGCATGAATGGCCTGCCCTGGGCATTGATCAGCACTCCACCTTCACCCCGAACAGCCTCTGAAATGAGAAAATTTTTTATATTTGGATTATAGAAACACGTAGGATGGAATTGAATAAACTCAAGGTTAGCCACCTGGGCACCGGCCCTGTAGGCCATGGCAACACCATCACCGGTCGCAATGTCAGGGTTGGTGGTATAGAGGTAAACTTTTCCACAACCTCCAGTACAAAGCACCGTGGTTTTGCTCAATCTGGTTTCTATGTTTCCCGTTATTCGGTTAAACACATACGCGCCTATACATTTATCTTTGTCGGCGACGAGACCCTGACCGTTTGCCTTGGACGCGATAAGGAGGTCTATCGCCAGGTGATCTTCAAGGATTGTAACATTTGGCCGCAGGTTTATCTCTTCCAGCAAGGCGCGTTCAATTTCATGGCCTGTGAGATCAAAAGCATGGGCAACACGCCGATGTGAGTGCCCTCCCTCCATCCCAAGGTCGAATTCCTCGCCATTTTTTCC
>CAZURY010000352.1:1266-3083 GCA_964623145.1 uncultured Desulfobulbus sp.
AGCGCAAACGATAACCCGGCGATACCGCTGCCGATGACCAATACATCACTCTGCATTTCACTCCACCAAAAGAAAAAATAGAAAATGTTTCACGTGAAACATAAAAAAAGTTCTCCATCAAGGAGGATTGTAGTATACTCCTGAACATTAATTCCAACAAGGGGCAGTTAGTTTATGAAAGTTATGAAGGCTAAAGTGGTTGTTCTGGCGAACCAGAAGGGTGGGGTGGGTAAGACAACAACCGCCTTGAATCTGGCAGCGGTCCTTGCGTCCAAGGGCAAGAAAGTATTGCTTGTTGATTCCGATCCACAGGGGAATGTGTCCAGTGGTGTCGGTATGTTCCAGGCCAGTGAAGATAAAAATATTTATCGTTGTTATATGGGGGAACGTGATGCCTTTTCCTGTATTCAGGCGACAAATTTAAAAAACTTGAGCATTCTTCCCGCGTCCATAGATCTTGTTGGTGTAGAGGTAGAGTTGATTTCCATGGAGGACCGGGAAAAGCAGTTGCGTTCCATTTTGCATTCGGTCCGGGATCGCTTCCAATATATTATAATTGATTGCCCCCCCTCTTTAGGTTTGCTGACGATCAATGGTTTGACGGCAGCTGATTCAGTCCTCATTCCATTACAGTGTGAATATTTTGCCCTTGAGGGACTGGCCCTTCTCGTTAATACCATTCGCAGAGTCAAGAAGACCTTGAATCACGGGCTCTATATAGAAGGCCTGTTGTTGACCATGTATGATCGCCGCAATAGATTGACCCATTTGGTTGCCGATGAGATTCGGGATCATTTCGGGGATCAGGTATATAAGACGGTTATTCCAAGAAATGTTCGACTGAGTGAAAGCCCGAGTCACGGCAAGACAATTCTCGAATATGATAAAAACAGTACGGGCGCCAAGGCATATGTAAAATTTGGCAATGAATTCCTTCGCAGGGCAAAGGGGTAGAAAATGGCTGGAAAGAGTGTGTTAGGGCGGGGCGTTGGTGCATTACTGCCGGATGACCTGGAAAGCGGCAGGGAAGAAAAATTTTTTATGTGTGATATCGACAGGATAGAGCCCAATCCGCAGCAGCCGAGAAGTTATTTCGATCCAGAGAAGTTGCAGGAGCTCAGTGAATCTATCAGGCAGAGAGGTGTTATTCAGCCTTTACTGGTTACCAGGGCAAAAGGAAACCGCTACCACCTCATCGCTGGAGAACGGCGACTCAGGGCAGCAAAGATGGCTGACCAGGACGAGGTTCCAGTTGTTGTTATGGACTCAACATCGACAACTGAACGCTTAGAGCTGGCGCTCATTGAAAATATTCAACGGCATGATCTCAATGCCATTGAAGAGGCTGTGGCATATGCGCGGCTGATTGATGAGTTTAATCTCACCCAGGAAGAGGTGGCGAACAAGGTTGGCAAAAAACGTTCGACCATATCCAATATACTTCGCCTGTTAAAACTACCGGAACTGATTCAAAGCGATGTTATTGAACAACGCATCAGCGAGGGTCATGCCAGGGTGCTGCTCCGGTTTAAAAAAGATCAGGAGAGCATGCTTGAGATCAGAGACCAGATCGTTCGTGATAAATTATCCGTCAGACAAACGGAAAAATTGTGCAGGGCAGGGGGAAGGCGTAAGGCGTCTGCCGGCAAAAAACAGCCTGATGCCGGGACCTCCCGGGACGATTTGCCGTTATCCTATTGCAAGGCTTTGACGAATCAGTTGACCAACGCCCTCAATACCAAGGTGCGGATTCAGCAAAATGGAGGTCGTGGCCGACTGGAGATTGATTATTATTCAGTTGATGACCTGGACAGGCT
>CAZURY010000353.1:0-3076 GCA_964623145.1 uncultured Desulfobulbus sp.
TGTTGACTCTTCCTCTTTTAAAAAGCAAAAAACATTCCAAATTTTTTCCTTGTATTTTCAGCATGATTTCCCGAAAAACAAATGTGTACGTTACCAAAGGGTATCATTTGCACATAAAATATGTTACCAAAGGGTAACCCTCATTGGTTCCAGGCAAATATAAATCATGAACAAACCTTTTTTTGTACGAGTAAGAATATTTTGAAACTGCAGGGAAAGTTTATTATTGCCATTGGCGCCATATTACTCTGCTCATACGGCCTTCTTCTGTTTAAATCCTCCCGTATTCAGCATGATCTTATCTATGGCCAGGCAAAACAACAGGCCAGGATGCTCCACAAACAGATACTGCTTACCCGTAAATGGGTGGCTGACAATCACGGTCTGTACGTTATTAAAACCGATACCGCCCGACCCAACCCCTTCCTGGACAGCCCGGTTATTTACGGCGCCAACGGCCAGGTTTATGTAAAACGAAATCCTGCCATGGTCACCCGGGAGCTCTCTGAATATGCCAGTCAGGGAAACTGGTACATGTTCCGGGTCACCAGCCTCAAACCGATTAACCCGGCCAACGCTCCCGATGATTTTGAAAGAAAGAGCCTGCTTGCAATTGAACAGCAGGATAAAAAGGAAATCATCTCCATAGAGACCAACGGCAAGGATCATATACTCCGTTACATCGCCCCCCTCACGGTTGAAAAGCCCTGTCTGGGTTGTCATGCGCGCCAGGGATACCAGCTTGGCGATATTCGCGGAGCGCTCAGCATCACCATCCCGATCAGCTGGGCGGACAGAATGATTGCTGAGAACAACCGGTCGATCATAGGATATGGAATTCTTTCCATCATCGTTGTCTCCGCAACCCTTATCTGGCTGTTTTCAACCCTGGTATCACGACCTCTGACCAAACTGACCACGTCCATGGCTCGTTATCCGGATCAGCCGGTTAAGCAGCCTGAACATAAGCAGATCAAGGATGAAATTGATACAATCAGTGACACGTTCTATGATCTTTGCTGCCGTTTGGACTCCTCTCGTCACACCCTGGATAAAGCAAAAAAACTGGCCTTTCAAAATGAAAAAATGGCTGCATTCGGCCTGTTGACATCGGGCATTGCCCACGAGGTCAATAACCCTCTGGGCGGACTCCTTAACTGTGTTAAAGCGTTGCGGGAACATCCGGACAACCCCGAACTCCTCGCCAGATATTTACCACTTCTGGATAAGGGTTTGCGGCGTATAGAACATACCATGCAGCAGCTTCTTCACTTTGGTCGTAACACTCCTTTGAACTTGAAAAAACATGATGTGGACGGAATCATCCGCGAATGTTTTGAACTTCTCGGCTACCGGCTGCACACGGTGAACCTTACCCTGGAACTGGGCCTGCAGGAAAAATACTGCATTGATGTTGAAGCCCTGCGCCAGACAATCGTCAATATCGGCCTGAATGCCATTCAGGCAATGGGTGATAAAGGCGGATCGCTGCATGTACAAAGCAGGGCGATAGATAATTGTCTGAAAATCTCCATTGAGGACAACGGACCCGGTATTCCAGCCGATATTCTTGATAAAATTTTTGATCCCTTCTTCACCACCAAGGATGTCGGTGTCGGCACAGGTCTTGGTCTTGCCGTGAGCTACGCCCAGGTTGAAAAAATGGGCGGGACATTGATTGCCGGCAGTAAGGAAGGGCATGGCGCCGTATTTACCATCACCCTGCCTGCCGACCATGAATGTCCAATTGAACAACAGAGGTCTTGATCATGCCCAGAATACTGCTCGTCGAGGACGATGAAATCATGCGCATCACTATCCAGGATGCTCTTGAACGCAGGCACTGGGAAGTTGATGCAGTGGTTAACGGTAAAAAAGCTCTGCAGAAAATAGAGGGCACCAACTATCACCTTGTTATCTCCGATATTCGTATGCCGGAGTTGGGAGGTATGGAACTGCTGGCAACCCTGACGAAAAATGCCTCCTATACCGATGTCATCATGATGACCGCCTATGGGAGCGTGGACGATGCCATAAACTGCCTTAAAGATGGGGCTGCCGATTATATTCTTAAACCTTTTGACATGGACGACCTGATTATACGGGTCAACCGGATTTTTGAAATGCAGTCGGTAAAGGCGCGGTGTGCCTCCCTTGAAGACTGCTGCCGGCAAAGCCGACAGAAAATCATCGGCAACGGCGATGCCATAAACCGGGTGCACCAGAGAATCCTCCAGGCTGGTCCAACCGACTCGACCGTATTGATCACCGGCGAATCAGGCACCGGCAAGGAACTGGCGGCAAACGCGCTCCATCTTGCCAGCCTGCGGGCTAATAAACCTTACATCCGCATAAACTGCGCCGCCATCCCGGAAGGCCTGATCGAATCCGAGTTATTCGGCCATGAAAAAGGCGCCTATACCGGCGCTCATAAAAAACGGTTGGGACGCTTTGAGATGGCCGATGGAGGAACTCTTCTCCTGGATGAGATAGGCGACATGCCCATGACCCTGCAGGGCAAGCTGCTCAGGGTACTCCAGGAAGGAGAATTTGAACGTGTCGGCGGATCGCACACCATTAAAATTGATGTCCGGGTTCTCTGTGCAACCGCCAAAAACCTGGAGCAGGAGGTCAAGCAGGGCCGTTTCCGGCAAGATCTGCTCTACCGGATATCCGTTATCCCTTTGACCATGCCGTCGTTGCGGGAGCGACGGGAAGATATTCCATCCCTGGCCAATCATTTTCTGCAGGAATTCAGCAATAAGCGCGGCATATTACTCACGCTCGCCCCGGATGCCATGCAAATCCTGGTGAACTATGACTTCCCCGGAAATGTCCGGGAACTGAAAAACATCATTGAACGCGCATCCGTCCTGGCCCCCGGCCCGATTATCACCCCACAGGATCTGCCGGCAGATCTCAGCCGGCAGACGGAAGAAACAGGCCCGAAGGAAGAGGCTGTTCAATTAAGCCTGGCCCTGGCAAAGACTGAAAAAAAATGTGTGCTCGGCGCCCTGGCTCTTACCAACGGTAATCGGACAAAGGCAGCGGAACTGCTGGGCATCAGCAGAAAAAA
>CAZURY010000354.1:0-3060 GCA_964623145.1 uncultured Desulfobulbus sp.
TAATTATAAGTGCTTTCTTTTTAAAGTGTTGCGGATGGGGTGAAACCCTGCGGGATTTCCATTTCATCCCCAATCTGCAGGCCTCGGAGTCTCGTTCCTCGCTTACCTGCGCTGTCCCATGTAGACTTAACTACAGGTAAGCGAGGAACGAGACTCCGATGAAACAACACAAAACCTACAGCTTGGGGCGAAATGAAAATCGCTCAATTTAGGAAAAATTAAAAGAAGAATCGAGGAAAAAAACCTTTTTCCGGCTATACTGCGTTTATGATGAACTCGGAAGTTTTGCACAAATTAGGCGAGATCGTGGGCCGGAAGTATCTGTTGACCAGTCCCGAGGAACTGGCCTGCTACAGTTTTGACGGCAGCGGCGGGGAAATTTCTCCCCAGGCAGTTGCATTCCCGGAAAACAGCGACCAGATTGCAAAAATCCTGCAACTGGCCAACAAACACAACTTTCCCGTTGTCCCGCGCGGGGCAGGATCGGGAATGACCGGCGGCGCTGTGCCAATCCACTCCGGCCTGATTCTGGTTACCGGTCGAATGAACAGAATACTTGAAATCGACAAAAAAAATATGATCGCCGTTGCCGAGCCCGGGGTCATCACCGGAGAACTGCAGACAGAGCTGGCACGACACGGCCTGATGTATCCCCCTGACCCTGCCAGCCTGAAATTCTGCACCCTGGGCGGCAACGCAGCTGAATGTGCGGGCGGCCCCAGCGCCGTCAAATACGGTGTGACAAGAGATTATATAATCGGCTGCGAGGCAGTGCTCCCGACCGGCGCCATCATCACCACCGGAGTCCGCACTGAAAAAGGTGTTACCGGTTATGATCTCACCCATCTGTTAATCGGTTCCGAGGGGACGCTGGCCGTGTTCACTAAACTCGTTCTTCGACTCCTTGCCCTGCCGGATGACAAAAAAACTTTTCTCCTCCTCTTTGACTCTATTGACCAGGCAGTACAACTTGTGGCGGAACTTCTTGGCAGCGGTATCACACCGTGTACCCTGGAATATATGGATCAGACAGCTATTACTGTTGTCCGGGATCGATTGCCCACTCCGTTACCGGAGGGTACTCATGCCCTGCTTTTATTAGAGATCGACGGTAACAAAGAGGATGTACAAGAGCAGGAACAACGGCTGCGTACTTTTCTGGCAGGAAGACCCATCAGCTTGCAGGAAGCAAAAGATGAAGCGCAACGACAGGAACTCTGGCTGGCAAGAAGAGCCATCTCACCGGCCACATTTACCCTTAAACCGCACAAAATAAGTGAGGATGTCGTAGTGCCCAGATCAAAAATACCTCAACTGGTGCGATTCACCGGAGCACTGGCCGCAGATCTTGCCCTGACCATTCTAACCTTTGGCCATGCAGGTGACGGTAACATCCATGTTAATATCATGGTCGATAAAAAAGATGCCGGAGAATATTCCAGAGGAAAAAAGGCAAAAGAGCAGATCTTCAGAAAGGTCATTGCCCTTGGCGGAACTCTTTCCGGAGAACACGGCATCGGTACAACCAAGGCGCCCTTTCTCCCCCTGGAGATAACTCCTGTAACCATGCGCCTGATGAAGGACATCAAACAGCTCTTTGACCCCAACAACATCCTGAATCCAGGAAAAATATTCCCTTGAATCTTGTTACCCAGTTCTCTGTTGACAGAAAATATCTTTCAGAATAGTATATATGGTTTAGTAACTTTTCAGTAATTGACGGTCATTTTTTGACTGGATTATTGCGTTAACAGGTAGATGGGACATGCCATCGATGAAAGGATGTGAATAAATCATGATAGAAGTTGAAGTCAGGGGTGATCTCGAATATGCCATTCGTCAGTTGAAGAAAAAACTGCAGATAGACGGCATAAAACGTGAACTCAAACGACGTGAGTACTACGAAAAACCCAGCATTAAAAAACGACGCAAGGCTGCAGAAGCTCTTCGCAAGCTCCGTAAATTCAACCGGATGCGGCGTCAGTACTAAAACGCCGGTTGTCTTTTCACATCCTGCCGGCCCTTCTTTTGTGCCGGTAGGATGCCCATAATCCGAAGGAATCACCCGTGTCGGATTTTTCCTCCATCCTTGATCTCTTCCTCCAATATCTCATTGTTGAACGAAGACTTGCCGAAAACACCATAACTGCTTATCATTCCGACCTGGAATTTTTTTTCGCGTTCCTCCGCAACAAAAATATATCTACCCTTTCCTGTGTTCAACCCGATCACATTCGAGCCTTTTTTATCAGCTGTCACCGGCGCGGTATCACGACAAGGAGCAACAGTCGACGGCTTGCCGCCCTGCGAATGTTTTTTTCCTTTACTGCCGAACGCAACCTGACCAGCCCCGACCTGCTTCTCAATATCGAAGGACCGAAAATCGGGCAAACCCTGCCCAAGGCGTTAAGCATGAGCGAGGTGGACGCCCTTCTCACCCTGCCGGCAAAAACTACCCCACTCATCCTGCGTAACCATGCCATGCTGCATCTGCTTTATGCCACCGGCATCAGAGTCTCAGAACTGGTCGGCCTGCCGGCAAACAGTTGCAACCTGAGCAGCTGCCATCTGCGAATTCTCGGCAAAGGGGGAAAAGAACGGATGGTGCCGTTTAACGAAACAACGCGGGACAAGATTGAAGAATACCTGCAACGGGCACGGCCGCTCATTCTTAAAGGAAGGCAATCGCCGACACTGTTTGTCTCCAATCGAGGAAGCGGCATGAGCAGGGGGCGATTCTGGCAGATCATCAAAGAATGGGCCCGGGCAGCAGGTATCAAAAACAAGGTCAGCCCGCACATGCTCCGGCATTCGTTTGCTACCCATCTTCTCGCCGGCGGCGCCGATCTTCGTGCTGTCCAGATGATGCTCGGTCATTCGGATATTTCCACGACCCAGATCTACACCCACGTGGACCGCTCACGACTTAAATCCATCCATCAACGGTTTCATCCAAGGGGATAGCCCGGAACCAACTAAGGAGTTGTCCGGAAATACGTTGGACATTCGTAACTACTCACAGCCACGCCATCTTTGCACGATCGCGCCTGCCCGCATAAC
>CAZURY010000355.1:0-1095 GCA_964623145.1 uncultured Desulfobulbus sp.
TCCCGCAGGGTTTCACCCCATCCGCAACACTTTAAAAAGAAAGCACTTATAATTATTTATCTTTTTTTATTTGTGGATGGGGGTGAAACGCTCAATTTAGGTTTTTTCAATTTCCAGGAGCCGGATAACTCAGATTTCCTTATGTAGGTGTCTGCCATTGCAGTCAATGTTTTATTGTGCCAAAAGGATATCAATTACCATTACCCGAAGCTCTTTGATCTATGAAAACCTGCTTTAGACCAGCATTTTTCATTATTTCTTCCGACCCGTTGTGGACAACATGTTGCTCCTGCAGATTTGTGGGCCGAAAAGTGTCCCCTCTGCCAGACATCTTTTTTCGAAAGGAGAGTAAACGTTTTTGTAACATGCTGGAAATAAAGAAGATAATTATCTGGCACGCTGTTTGCTAAATTGAAGGCATGGGGACGCAGTTTCCAGCGTTTAGGTGTCCTTTATCGTTTTGGCCAAAAACGAACATTAAGAAGTATTCATTGAAAAAAAATCAGGAGGTATGACAATGTTAAAAAAAGTAATTCCCACAATTCTGGTCTCCCTGTTTGCCGTTTCCGCTTTTGCTGCCGCTCCGGCTTTTAAGGATCTTGACGCAGATCAAAATGGTATGCTTTCCAAGGGTGAGGCACAGGCTGCCGGTATCAGTCCGGAACTTTTTGCCAAGGCGGATGCCGATGCCAATGGCAGTTTGAGCCAGGAAGAGTATGCAACTCTTACCACCGATAAGAAATAACAAATAACCAGTGTATTTTTTTTTACCCCGGGTAATGTGAATTCATCGGATTACCTGGAGGGATGATACACGTATATTCAAAGAGTTGGCGGCCCTGCCCTGCAAGGCAGGGCGAAGAAGTGTCCATAAGGGATTGAAGAATGCACCCATTGACACAGGCTGTCCTCTTTGATGTATATTTTCTGTTCATCCCCCGGCCTTTCTCGGCAGGGGGATTTTTTACTATTGCCGGCATGTCGCCTATGGATCAGTACAGACCATGATTTCTGTAATGATTTCAAGGATACCCGGCTTTTTTTTAACATGAGGGAAGAGATGAAAAAAGTAAGGAGTGTTCTTGGTATGGTCAC
>CAZURY010000355.1:1195-3059 GCA_964623145.1 uncultured Desulfobulbus sp.
TTGATGGTCACTCTGATGGTCTGTATGACATCGGTCGCTTTTGGTGCAACAACCCTGCACCAATTAGGGCGAAGCCCTTTTTGCAAACCACCTTTGCAGGATGTGAGTGATTTCAGAAAAATGGTGGATACGTCCGGGTCGTCATTGCAGAAAGGATTTGAAAAGGCAGGATACCCCGATCTTTATTCAGCTTTTACAGAACAATTTCCCACAGCCGAAATTGAAGAAATTGAAATCGATACGGGCGAGCATTTGCTCTGGATGTTGTATCGGAAAAACGGCAAGGGACCTGTCCGCGTCGCAAAAGACGTTACCTGGGCCGGAGAGAAACCTTTTAAGGCGTTCCGGATGTATCTGGATCAGAACAGGAAGCGTTATGAGATAGTGGTGCCGTATATCTGCGGCAATCTTGCCCTGCGTGCAATCTCTGATAGAACGCCCCTGGTTAAGACGAATATGGAGCCCGAATGCCGTATGACAGTTGCGCCCAAACCGGTTTTCTGTGGTGAATCGGTTAACGTGGACGCTTCGGCTTCATCGGATCCCGATGGATCGGTATCGTCTGTGAAAATTTCCATGATTGATGCCGATGGCCAGGTAGTTGAAGAAAAAAATATTACCAGTCCGCCCTATTCCGGCACGTTGACTTTGCCCTGCGGTGGCGAGTATACAGTGCGTACGGAAGTAACCGATGACAAGGGGATGGTGTCTACATCTGCTGCCTGTACCCGGAAGATTTCCGGTCGCAAACGGATGGTTCCGGTTGCTGCGTTGGGATTCATGCATCTGCTTGATCCTGCAAATTTCATCACCGCACGTGGAGGCATTGAATACTGGGTAAACGAAAATATTTCGCTTATGGGAATGCTGGGCTATAACTTCCATATCGATGGTAAGCAGGGTGACGATGCATTTTCCGCCGATCTGCTTGCACTGTATCATTTCTCACGTTACTTCATCGGTGGCGGCATCGGCTGGTGGAATATGGATGATGACAGCTATGACCTGCATCAAAGGGAAGTGCTGGATGGAAACAATCTTGATCTGATCCTGCAGGCTGGAGCAAGAGTGTATGGTGAGGCTGATGCCTTTAATGTATCCCTGTTTGGCGAGGCCCGATCCTTTGCCGACAGCCTTGATGAACTTCATATCGGCACCCGTTTTGCGGCAGGCCTGTTGTTCCGGTTTTAACCACCTTGAGTCGCAGAAGGAATAGAAGAAACCTGTGCTTTGCCGGGAAGGCGAGTACAGGTTTTTTTGTGACCAGCTGTATTGTGCCAGGCTATGGTGGCAACCGCGATGTTTTTTATTGCCTTTGTCGTGACATCCAGATAATTTGCGTTAGTGGGGTTGATACGGATCCGATGGCCAATTCTTCCTGTTGGAACTGTGGCTGAAAACGGCAAGGAGAAAGAATGGGAAAAATACGACTGGCCCTGATAGCGGGTGGCACTTCCGGTGAGCGTCAGGTGTCGCTCGACGGGGCTGCCGGGGTGGAACAGGCGCTTGATGAAGAGAAGTACAGTGTCGTCCGCTATGATCCGGCGACTGATTTGGCACGGCTGGCGGCGGATGCCGGCAAGCTTGATGCTGCATTCATCCTCCTGCACGGCCTGCATGGTGAGGACGGCACCATGCAGGGCTTTCTTGAATTATTAGGTATCCCGTATCAGGGGGCCGGGGTACTTGGCAGCGCCATGGCCATGGATAAAAATCTGGCCAAGACCATGTACCGGCTGCATGGCCTGCCGGTGGCCGACTGGTTGATGGCCGTTAAGGGGGATATTGAAAATCCTGACCGGATTCTTGCGCGACTGCGGCTGCCCCTGGTTATTAAACCGGTCAGGCAGGGTTCATCATTGGG
>CAZURY010000356.1:0-3045 GCA_964623145.1 uncultured Desulfobulbus sp.
TAAACCCAAGCAATGGTTTAGCCTTGTCCATGCTCCATGACAAGGCATTTGATTCAGGTTTGATAACAGTGGATCAAGACCTGAAGGTTTGTGTATCCTCAAAAATAAAAATCTCCCGAAATGATACATTCTTCACAACTACCCTGCAGAATTATCATGGCAGGCCCATACTGCAACCGGAAAAGTTTCAGCCGTATGAGGATTTTTTAGTATATCATCGTGAAAATATTTTTAAAAAATGATTTGTAGTCCTTTTCATAGATCAGAGGATAGCGTACTAACCGCCTGCCGGTAGATGGCGGATGGCAGCAACAATTACTGCGTTACTTTCCAGGCGATACGGAGCAACATATCCAGAGCGCCCGGAACCTGTGGCATGGCCATCTGTATCCTGGTATCCTGAACCATGGCCGGTCACGGTGACGTTGCAGCGGCCCAGGCCGATCCCCGCGGTTTTTTGAGTGAGATACGGGCAGGCGGTATCCTGGACGAGGTGCGGAGACTCCGGACGGCCTGCTGCAGATAAGCGCAGACTTCGACCCGTGAAATATCCTGGTTAGCCATCTGATTGGCAGGTTTTAATTTTTTACGAATTTATCTTCGCTGAAACTGCGAAAAATGAAAAAGGTCGATACCGTATGCTGGTATCGACCTTTCGATGTTACTGTGTTTTCTTCTTTATTCTTCTATCAATATTTCTTTCAGTGATTTGCTCATAGTAAAATGAAGTGTTTTCCGCTCGGGAATATTCATCATTTTACCGGTTTTCGGATTTTTTGTTGTCCGTGGTTTTCTGGTACGAACGGAAAAGCTGCCGAAACCACGTATTTCGACCCTTCTGTCCTCCATCAGGGCCTTGGAAATTTCATCTAATACAATATCAACAGCCTGGGCAACGTCCTGTTTATAGTAGTCACCAAGTTGCGCTGTAACTTCATTGACCAGTTCACGCTTCAGCATGGGCATATCCTTCTTCTATTTACCATTTATGGAGTACGGGATATCGGCAAAAAAGCCTAGATCCCTGATTATCGATTCATCTCCACAATGAACAGGGAGCATAGAAAAAGGTATCTTCACCCGAAGATACCTTTTTGTTCATAACAACGGAATAAAAACCGCAGATCCGCTGCTATTACTCTTCTTCGTCTTTGTCGTCCCCCTCGCTGGCGGCAGCTTTGAGCAGGTCGCCAAAAGTAGACGGTCCACTGCTCTGAACGGAAGGTTGTTGGGAAACAGTTTTTGTTTCATCGGCAGTCGTCTCCTCGCCGTCGTCTTCCAGGGCCTTCAGGGAAAGACCGATTTTCCGGTCATCAGCAGATACATTGATAACCATGGCCTTGACTGTATCGCCGACATTAAACATGCCAATGGGGGTTTTAACCTTGTCTTTACTGATTTCCGATACATGGATCAATCCTTCGATTCCCTCTTCCAGCTGAACAAAAACGCCAAAATCAGTCACGTTGGTGATCGTGCCTTCAACCAGGGTTCCCGTGGGGTAATTATTGGCTGCAGCCTGCCATGGGTCAGGTTCCAACTGTTTGACGCCCAGGGAGAATCGCTCGTGCTCCTTGTCGATTTTCAGAACTACAGCCTGAATGGTCTCGCCTTTGGAGTATTTTTCCGATGGATGTTTGATCCGTTCGGTCCAGGAGAGATCCGAAACGTGGATCAGGCCGTCAATGCCCTCTTCAATACCAATAAATACTCCGAAGTCAGTAATATTTTTAATTTTTCCCTCGATAACGGCGCCGATGGGATAGGTCTCTTCCACCACATCCCATGGGTTGGGCAGCAACTGCTTCATGCCCAGGGAAATTCTCTTGGTTTCCGCTTCGACCTTGAGCACCTGCACCTCGATCTCATCACCAACGGATACGAGTTTTGACGGATGTTTGGGCTTCTTGGACCAGCTCATTTCAGAGATGTGCACCAGTCCTTCCACGCCTTCTTCCAGCTCGACAAAGACACCGTAATCAGTAATGGAGACGACCTTGCCCTGGACCCGTGATCCTGCTGGATACTGCTCGGGAACCTGTTCCCAGGGATCGGTCTTTAATTGCTTGACACCCAGGGAAACACGATCTGAATCCTTGTCGTATTTGAGAATTTTGACTTCGATTTCCTCGCCGACCGTGTACAGTTTGGAGGGATGGGAAACTCTGCCCCAGGAAAGGTCGGTAATATGACAAAGGCCGTCCATGCCGCCAAGGTCAATGAACAGACCATAATCAGTGATATTTGTAATGGCGCCACGAATGGTCTGGCCCTCTTCCAGGGTGGAACGCATGCTTTCACGCAGCTTGGCGCGCTGTTCTTCCAGAATGGCTCGGCGGGAGACAACCACGTTGTTTCGTTTGCGGTTGAACTTAAGAATTTTGAAGTCAAAAGACTGCCCGATCAAAGCGTCAAGATCCTTGACCGGCCGCAGGTCAATCTGTGAATACGGCAGGAAGGCAGGGACACCTATGTCAACCGACATGCCGCCCTTGACTCTGCTTTCTATGCGACCTTCAATTGTGCCGTCTTCCTCTTGTATTTCGGCAATTTTTTCCCAGACTTTAATGGCGATTGCTTTTTCACGGGAAAGAAGGAGCCCGCCTTCTTCCTTGCGTTTTTCAATGAAGACTTCGAACTGGTCGCCGATTTTGATTTCGCGATCAGGATCTTCGTGGCGAAATTCGGAGAGGAGAATATAGCTTTCCGCTTTATCTCCAACGTCGACCAGGACGGCATCGCCTGCCAGGTCAACCACTGTGCCGATGGCTACTTCACCGACCTTGATTACCGTATTGTTGTCTTCCTGTTCAAAGAGCTCGGCAAAGCTGATGTCATCGTTGTTGTCGTCTGCTGCCGCAACGGCGGGTTGTGTTTCATTTTCAGTCATGGGTTGCCATTCCTCAGGAGTCGGCATGTTGCCGACCGTTTAATAGTACGTGGTAAGTTGTCTTTTTTCCGTCCCCGATGGACAGGAATATAAAACCTATCTTTTACCAAATAGTTTTTTGAAAAACAACTGTTTCTTCTTGAAAAACTGTCTTT
>CAZURY010000357.1:0-3041 GCA_964623145.1 uncultured Desulfobulbus sp.
TTGCAGCGCCGGTGAGCGCTGCCGTGGCTGCCGAGAGTTTGAGAAAGGATCTTCTCGCCATGCCCGGATTCAATGTCATTCGGGCGCCTCCGGATGAGCCTGAAGATGATGGAGTAATCAGTTTTTTTCTGGCCATTGGCTACCTCCGCTGTGGTGGTAAGCTCACCGAAACTGTCAGGAATTGCTGCCCTTCAGATGGTGAACTTTCAGGGATCATTAATCAGGTCGATGTGTTGTCGGTCATGTACCGGTTATGATTTGAGAGTTTCGTAATACCGTTTAAACGCATCTGTTTCGTGATAGAGAATTTCATCCTTCATGGCCCGGATGGTTGCATCGGTATTGCTGGTCCCGTTCCCGGCTCTTGCCGGTTTGCCGCCTCCGGCAACCGCCACCGCCGCAACAGTGGAACCGGCAAGAATGGATTGTAAAAACGAACGTCGTGAGCCGCCTTCTTTTTTCATGGCCATCCTCCTCTATGATGATGTTTTATGCTGTGGAATTTTTGGATTTGATCGATCAAACCCCATTTCAGACCGTTTCCTCCCTGTTGACAGGTTCGGGGAATAACCCTTTTTCCATGTCCATATAGCGGCACAACAATTCGCCGCATGCCGTATAAAAATCAGCCACCGGATTACTGAGCAGACTAGTGGAAAAATCCCGGCAGAGAGGCAGAAGATAATGATGGATGAGCTCCGCCTGATGGCTGCGACTCTCGTTTAAAGCTTCCTTTTCCCGTTCAATAAGGGTGGCCAGGGCATCAAGGAGCAGAACGAGGGAGTCGTCGGGGTCGTGGATATCTTCTTGAAGTCTGATGCCGGCCCGTTGCAGAAAATCCCGGTACCTGACCAGGGTGGATCCAAAGGCATGGCCGTCGGTATAAAAGGAGGCTGATGTGTGGATCAGATGTTCATTAAAGGGATCGACAAAGAGCTGGTAATGTTCCGACTTCAACTCCTTGAGATTTTTTTTTGCCAGTAATTCCCCAGTGTTTCGCACTGCCTGGTCAAAACCCGGATCAATATTCTCTTCGGCAAGGGCTGCGATAATTCCCCGCCAGCGGCCCAGTTTTTCAGCATCAGGTTTTGCAATGAAAAAAGACTTGAACAGATCAATAAAACGCAGCCTGATTCTGGCCAGTTCTTTATCTTCTGTTGTCATCATGCGTTTGTCCCCGCTATCATTTGCAGAACGCGGCAGTCCTCACAATAGGAAAACAGATCAAGGTCAAGTTCCGGTTGTTTGTTCTGCAGAACATGCATAACCCGTTCAAAACTCTGGCGGGTGCCAAAAATTTTCCCGCAATGTCGGCATCGCATCGGCTCGGCCTGGGCGAGGAGTTTGGGATTGAAAAAATCTTTGCTCAGCGTAAGGCCTGGCACCAGGGTGAGGGCGTTTTCCGGGCAGAGGGAAATACAGACCGTGCATTGCGTACAGAGGATCGGCGTCTGCAGCAGGGCAAATTGTTCACTGTCGGCAACCAGGGACTCGATACGGCATTCTCCGACACAGGCAAGGCAGGAGCTGCAACGGTTTTGGTCACAGGCAACAGCGCCGAATTCGCTGAACAACTCTCCACTGCAGGTATTGGTTAGTTTCTTTTGATCCGTGAAAAAAGCGAGCACAGAGGCCAGCTTTTGTCGACGGCCTGTAAAAGAGAAATCAGAGTAGATGTCAGCAGGACATGGCGCTTTCGGGGTGGTTGCAAGAAGATCCCGCAGGCCCTGCAGGTCGGTCGTCAACACAACCGGGTGGCCTGCACAAAGATCGCCGGCAATGGCATTGGCTTGACCGATTTGCCTGCTCAGGCTCAAATCGTCATGTTCTTTATCCCTGAGGATGAGGATCCGGTTGGCTCCCAGCGCCAGCAGAAAGAGGAGGTGCATCAGGTTGAGCGCTTCAACACTGGGATGTTCAAGGAAAAAGGTATGTGCAAATCTGTGACCGTGATTCAACCACCAGAATTTATGCAGCAGATGCTCACTGCCCAGGACAACCGTACTTGCAGAATCCAGATGAATATCACTAAAATACTCTATAAAACGGGCATCGGAAAAGCGGAGCGACTGCATGGCGCCGGTTGGGCAAATTGCAACACAGGCACCGCACTCAACACACCGCTCCTGGTCCACCCGTATACCGTCTTCGCCTTTTTGCAGGGCTCCGTGACTGCAGGCGTGCAGGCATTGTTCACAACCCTGATCAAGTCTGCCGATGTACTGGCAAATCGTGTTATCACAGGTAATGGTCTCATCGATCCTGCAGGCGCAGATTTCGGCGAACAGTCGGGAGATATTTTTTTCCGTAAAAACAGTATTTTTTTCCGTAAAAATAGTATCGCTTGTGCCCGGATTTTCGAGATCAACACCTTCTAACAGGAGAAGGGCCGGAGTATGGAGTGTCCGTTTTTCCACTCCATGGAGATCAATAACCTCCTCAGGGCAGATCATGATGCATTCTTTACAGAAGCTGCATTTGCCAAGATCAAGAAAGAGATGTTCATCAATGCACTGCTCAGGACAAATGGGGCCGCAACTACCGCAGTAGGTACACCGGTTAAGGTCAATGGGAACCCGGGTAAGAAAACTCAGGCGCAGCCCATTGCGTGCTTCCCGGATGTCTAATTCCTCGGCGGTGCAGATATCCGGATCAATGCCCGTACTCAACAGCGGTTCTATATCCAATACACTGCCATAGGTGTCGGTGAAACGGTCAATAGCAGCAGCCGTCTTACCGATGACCACCACCCGTGGATTCATCTCCTTGATAAAACTGCGGTAATTTATTCTTGTCAGTCGATTCAATTCGGCGCGGGCAATGGAGGCGAGTTGGCCGCTGGAAAAATCGCTCAAATCAGCGTTAAGCTGCAAGGTGGGGGAGATCGGTACCGGGGAATCGTTTGTCAGGGAAGAAAAACCGCTTATCAGATAGGTTTTTCCTTCAGGGAGATCAGGGGAAGAAGGTTGAGCTGGGTGAAGGGGTAATGTATGCTCGGACAACGCAGGTTTGCCGCTGCCGTCATAACGTAAAATATACGA
>CAZURY010000358.1:0-3037 GCA_964623145.1 uncultured Desulfobulbus sp.
GCAGCCGGCATTCCACCCGATGAACTTTTTTTCGTAAAATTCCGGTCTGGATACGACGAAGAAAATAAAGGGCCTGGGTCTCCACGGATTTCACGACCCCGCGCCCCATACAGTGTTCACAGGTAAGATAACTCCCTTTTTCAATGGGCGCGCCCATTTTCTGCCGGGAAATCTGCATCAGCCCAAAACGGGAGATCCGGCTGATGTCCACCTTGGCCTTGTCCCGTTTCATACTGCTTTTAACCTGCTTTTCCACCTCACGAATATGCTTTTTATTGCGCATATCGATAAAATCAACCACAATCAGGCCGCCAAGGTCGCGAAGCCGGAGTTGCCGGGCCAGCTCAACAGCGGCTTCCATGTTGGCAAGGAAGATGGTCTCTTCAAAATCACCATTTTTGGAAGTTCGTCCGGAGTTGACATCAATGGCAACCAGGGCCTCGGTCGGATCAATGACTATTGAACCGCCCGAAGGGAGCGGTACCTGTGGTTTGTAGATCGACTCGATCTGTTCTTCCACATTGTTCTGATTGAAAATAGGCTTTGCGCCCCGATGCAGCTTCACCCGCACCTTTCGTTGTTTGGCGGGCAACAGATCGACAAACTGTTTCACCTGCTCAAGCGACTCTGCGGTATCAACCAGGATCTCACTTATATCCGGCGTGAAATGATCCCGCAGGAAGCGGACCACCGTCTCCTGTTCCTCGTAGATGAGCGCCGGAGCCTTCATGGTCTGGCCACGTTTTTTGATTTCTTTCCACAGCCGCAGCAGATAACGCAGGTCTTTCTGCAGGGCGGTTTTGGTAATATCTGCGCTGGCGGTACGGATAATATAGCCGATCCCTTCGGGGATGGAAAAACCACTCATTATTTCACGCAGGGCCGAACGCCGCTCCTCACCAACTATTTTACGTGAAATTCCGGCGCTGTCGCTCCCGGGCATCAAAACCAGGCAGCGGCCCGGCAGTGAAAGGTAGGTCGTCATATTGGCCCCTTTATTACCGGTAACCTCCTTGACTACCTGCACCAGGACTTCCTGCCCCTTTTTGACCACATCTTCGATTTTCAATTTTTTCCACTGATGCTGGCTTATATACTGACGATTGCGCTCGCTGACATCCTCACGAAAATATTCCGGATGGATTTCATTAAACGGCAAAAAACCATTACGGCCGGTGCCGATATCAACAAACGCAGCCTGCAGATTGGATTCAACCGCGACGATTCGCCCTTTGTAAATATTATTTTTTGTACGCTCCCGCACCACGGTTGTCACATGGTACGAATCCAGACGCCCGTTTTCCACCTGGGCAATCCGGCATTCTTCGGGCTCTTCCGCATTAATCAGCAGCTTAACAACCCCTTTCTTTTTCTCAGATTCCTGCTTTGCGCTCCGGCGTGATTTTCCTTTTCCCCGCTCGTCTGTGCCCCTGGACCTGGCCTGCTTTTTTTTCTGCCCGCTTTTCCTTTCTCTGGAAGATGGTTTTTTTACCAGTTTCTTTTTTGCCGCCACTCGTTCCTGCTGTTTATTTTCAGCAGAAAGAGCGACATCGGCAGGTTCGGTTTTCTTTTGAACTTCCTGCTTCCCGCTTCCGTCACCGGCATCATCCCGGTTTGCAGGTCGGGGGTTATCCTCATCTTTGTTTTTGTTGCCAAGCAGATTGGAAACACCCTTCCACCAGGCTCCGGTCGTCGCTTTTTGCACCTTCTGTTTTTTGCCTTTTTCAGGCGGATTGGCACTCTTTTTTTCCGTCATTAATATTCCTGAATGAATCTATTACGAGCAGCATGTTACTCCGTGATGTCGACTTGAAATACGCGGACAATCTCTTTATGAATGTGGTTTTCAGGCCACGACTTTCGCATTTCTTTGTCCCCGATACTATCGGGAGGGCTAAAGGCCACCTAAAGTGAATAGTAGACCCTGTCCCCATGGACACGGGTACGCACTCTGCCTGAACGAACCAACGGCTCAAGATACTGCTCAACTTTTTCCGATCCTCCACAGGGGAAGATCGTATTTATATCGGCGGCCGTACAGGGCCGCCGCTTTAACATCTGAATGATCTCATCAATGATATCCTGTCGGCCTCTGCCGTGTCCAAAGACAATCTCGGTGGCATCTTCCCTGATAACAGCTCCCCGGGCAAGCATATCGACAGGAATATCCGGATACTGTTTTCTCATTGTGGCGGCGATTTCCCCTAACCGTTTTTCACTGACCGGACGGGCAAAAGATTCAAGAGGTGGCCGGGCCACGGTATTGAGTTGAATGCGATCAACACGCATCCGTTTGATTACCCCTGACAATGCCTCGATATCTGCATCGGAATCATTGATACCTTCGGCAAATAGAATTTCCAGCCAGAGTTTCCCCGTGTATTCATGGGAAAAAACCACCAGGCCCTCAATCACCTCGCCTAGATCAACGCAGGCGGCAGGCCGGTCAAGTTTTCTAAAACTTTTCTCCCGGGCCGCATCAAGGGAAGGAATGACCACATCGGCTAAGGCAAGTTCTCTGCGGACCCGTGCATCCATCAATGTCGTGCCGTTGGTCAAGACAGCAATCCGCTTCCCGGTTTTACTTTTCAGATGGGCAAGAATGCGGCCAAAGCCGGCATGCAGCGTTGGTTCTCCGCTGGCGGTGACAGTGACGACATCGATCTCCTGCTCACGGGCGGGGTCCTGGAAATAACGGTCAATCTCGCCAAGAATCTTCTCGGTCGGCACATACTCAGCCCGATCGCATGTCAGTCGATGGGTTGCCCCGACTTCACAATAGATACAGTTTAAGTTGCATACCTTATCCGAGAAAAGATCAATGCCGAGTGATCGGCCAAGCCGTCTCGAATTGACCGGGCCAAAAATATGATCCATAAGAGGTGAAATATCAGTGTACTGCCGGTGAGGGAAGAGGGGACAAATCGCCCAATCAATAATTTATATCTTTCTACGTTCGTTAGATAAACTAATTTCCATGGGCATGCAAGCCTATTCTCTGCCTTTTTTCTTGACACAACCTATTGGTACGCGTACA